>VGFA01000024.1 GCA_016869025.1 Armatimonadota bacterium
CGGCTTTTCTGGCTGCTCACCGCACGCCGGTCCCCCGAGCCGAACGTAGAGAAGGGTTAGCGTAATGGCGACCCATGAAGCCCCGAGCCCGGTGGCAACGTACTGACCCACATGCGGAACCTTGCCCAGCGTTGAGGTCAGAAGGATGGTGACCGCCACCTCCAACGCCAGCAGGAAGAACATCCGCCACCAGTGACCACGCAGGAGCTCGCCACTAATCCGGATCGCGCGAATCGGGCCCGCATTGCCCAAGACACCGGCTTGCACCACGAGAGCACCACGGACGAATGCCACGACACCCGGGATGATCAGCAGCACGAACCCCACGAACACCCTAACAAAGAGGGTTATCTCGGCGCCGAGTAGAGCCGGCAGACGGATCAGGGCCTTGCGCAGGGCAGCGCCAGGGGATATCTGTCGGGCGAGTTCGAGTTGTGCAGCCATGTGGCTCACGATGGCGGTCGCGAGGGTGTCAAGCACAGCCACGGCGGCAGTCACATACCAGAACCGCGAATCCAAGCCCAGGAACCCTTGTGGACCGAACGCCCCGGGATTTGGCGTCTGGACGTCGGGCAGAACCACAAGTGAAAACAACCACTCGTGAATCGCGGCGCCGACCAGGGCAGGCAGTACGAGGAGTGGTTGGCGCACCATCAGGGCCGCGGCATCCAGCGCTGTCCGAAGATGCACGCCGCGCGGAGGGGGGCGCCTATCCATCACTTCGTCTTGGGCCTGCCGGACGGCCTGGGGATCCCTCCACAGGGCTGGCCAGGCGACGGCGAGTACCCCCAGGACCAAGATGGTCCCTGTCGCGGTGTCCCTCACCGCCTCCGGTAGCCGGAGGATCTTGAACACCCAGAGAGCGCCGGCGGCGGCCACGAACGCGGCCGGCAGGACCGCCAGGCGCAGTGCCAGCCGCAACCACCACTGGCGCCGTAGGACGCGTCGCCCGTACTGCCACGCGGTAGCGGCCGCGATCACTCCCGCCAGGAACATGGAACCCGCCATGAGAAGGTCGGCGGCGTCTGGTAGATGGAGCTTGTCAAGCATGGTGGACGCGCTCGCCACACAGGCAAGCGTCGACGCAACGGCAACGGTACGCAGGCAATATCGCTGCCACGGGCGGATTCGCCCGTGGTGCCGTCGGAGGTATATCCAGGCAGCAACGGCACTTGCGCCGAAAAGGCCGACGGCGACGGCCTGACCTAGGACCTCTCCCGCTCCCGGCCAGCGGTGCAGCGCGGCTGCGCGGAGTAGGCGGTCGAGCCCGACCAGTACCAACGCGACCGCGAATACCCCCTTCCCCCATCTATCCCACGTCCGCTGGCATGCCAGGAAATCGGCGAAATCGCGCCAGCGGCGGCTACTCCAGGCGGCTCGCTTGCCACCAACCACCGAGGCAAACCACGCAGCGGCCAGGACGGCAGCGAGTAACCACTCGAGCGACTCCGGACGCTCTGGGAGGAACCGGGCGAACACGAGCAGCAGGATGGGGAGTATCAACCCGAGCGCGTACGAGTGCGCGCGCATTGCCAGCAGGTAGAGAGGGCCCAACGCGGCGGCGCCCCACGAAGGACTGCCGATAATCTGGTCCTGAACGGCGAGGTTCGGAGCATGTGGATCGATACCCACGGCAGAGCCTCCGGGCCATTCCTGGACTGCTCCGGGATTTCAATACTGCAAGCGGATATGGTGACCTTAAGGTCCAGAGGCATGTTCAAAGCCAGAGGCTCAACGCTCGGAGATCTTCATCCGCCGAACCGTAGCCGGGCAGGACAAACAAGGCCACATGGCCGACGGCGGGTTCCTGCTCCAAGGAGGATATGACACATGTCCGCTCACGCGGCGCGTGCTCGCCGTCCCCTGGTGCCGGGTGTGCTGACGGGTGCGCCTCGCCATGAGAGCGGGGCCGCGTGCGCCGAGCAAGCGGCGCCGCCGCGCGAAGGTGCCACTTTCTCAAGGTGGCGGCCCGACCGCGATGGCTCAGAGCTGGTCGTCTCAGGTCTGGTTCTGTACCTCGGACTGCGGGATCAGCTCATGAGGCCGGCCGCGGAACAGCTGAGCGCCAGCGCCGACTTCACCGCCCACCGGTGGCAGCAGTCGCCGGCAGAGGCCTGCGCACCGCCGGCATTCGGCAGAAGCGGCTACCCGCGCGCGTCTCCAGGCACACCGCCTCCTCCTCCTCGCCTGCCCGGACGGCCGCCGATCTACATTGCCTGCATGGACCGGCAGGGGAGCATCCTCGGCTCGATGAGCTTCCCAGGAAGTGAGACCGATCCTCTGCCCCAGGCCTTCCTCAACCCGTCGCTCCTGGGGGACGCCTTGGCCAATGGGAAGGCCAGTGACGTGGTGGACGGAGGTGAGGAGGCCGGACCGATCTATCGCGTCGCCATCACCGTCTCGAACCCCACCTCAGGCGGGGTGCTGGGCGTTGTGCAGGTGGGCCGTTCCATTGCCCAGCAGACGAGCGCGCTGCGGCTCCTGCGCGACTTGCTGTTCGCCCTCGGCGCCCTCGCCGTGCTGATCGCCACGATTGGCGGGGTGCTTCTTGCCAACAGAGCTCTAGCACCGGCCCAGATCGCGCTTGCCCGCCAGCAGACCTTCATATCGGACGCGTCGCACGAGCTGCGCACCCCCTTGACCCTCATCCGAGCAAATGCCGAAGTACTGCTCCGGCATCGGGACCGGCCCGACCCGGGCGACTCGGGGCTAGTTGAGGACATCGTGGCCGAGACCGAGCACATGGAACGGCTGACCACCAACTTGCTGACACTCGCCCGGCTCGACGCCGGACAGTTCCATCTTGAGCGCGAGCCGGTAGACCTCAGAGAGGTGGCCGAAAGCGTCGTGCGCCGGCTCGCACCGCTGGCGCGGGAGAAGGACGTCGCCGTCCGCGAAGACTACGGTACAGGGACGCGCCTCCTCGGCGACCGGCAGGCCCTGGAGCAGGCGGCCGTAATCCTGCTAGAGAATGCCATCAAGTTCACGCCGCCGGGAGGGACGGTCACCCTCCGAACCGGCGCGGGTGACGGCCTGGTCAGCCTCATCGTCGAGGACACCGGCATCGGAATCAGCAAGGAGCATCTCCCACGCCTGGGAGATCGCTTCTATCGTGTGGACCCTGCCCGCTCCCGGGATGCGGGTGGCGCAGGTCTCGGCCTTGCGATTGCCTTTGGGATCGCTGCGGCTCATGGGGGCACGGTACAGATCTCCAGCACGCCCAAGCAGGGCACGCGGGCGACGTTGCGGCTGCCTACTTGGAAGGATTCCGGCGGCGACCCTTGGGCTGCGAAAACTGCTTGACGAACTTCGCCGCGCGCGGTGAGGTCCGCGTCGGGCTGCGATAGGCTGCTTGGAGAATCCTGCTGGTGTCCGAGGGCGAGAAGGTAATCTGAGAAAGCCCTCCGCCGCCGGACGGAGCGACGGTCCCCCCGGTGATCCCGCACGCCGCTTGGAGCTCGCGGCTGAGTCCCTCAACAAGCGGCTTGTTGCCCACCAGCGTGAGGGTGCGCGGCACCCGCGGCGCCCGCGCACCCTGGCCGCCAAACGGCGGGCAGCGCCGGCTTCCCTCGAGATACCCTCTGACGAAATCCGGCCACAGCGCTGGCGGGATGAACTCGATGGGAATCGAGCCGTCTTCAGCTGAAGTACCGATCCCCCACTGGAGGAGCACCTCGGCGAGCGAGCGGTCGCGAACGTACGCCTGGCGCCCGTCGAGGCTGCTCTCGGCGAACTCACACCGGGGATGGCCGATGACCAGATCTGCCAGAAGCGTCTGGATGTGGGCCACGTCGTCCGGGTGAATCGCCAGGATCAATGTGGACAGGTTGTTCTGGCCGAAGACCCGGCCGCTGGCGGCTATGTAACCCAGCCAGTAGACCTGCACGGCGGCATTCGGCGGAAGATCGGCCCCCCGCAGCTCGTAGGGACTCAGCAGCGCGCAGGTCTTCCCGCTGGACCGCAAGAATCCCTGGACCGTGACCGCGGGCAGGTCGTGCTTCACCGCTATGTCCGCGGCACTCTTGCCGGCCTCGCGATCGGCGTGAATGCGGTAGATCGTCTTGGGATCGTACCTGGGGCGTGGTCTCGGGAACATTCTCACTGAAAACATTATACCACTTTCGCTCCGCCGCCAGAAGGCAAACTGGGCCGTGGCCGTGAATCTCCCTGCCGAGGGCCATCCCTTGAGCACCGTCGAGCAGGCAATGACCACGAACGTGGTCACCATCGGGCAGGACCGCACTGTCGGCGAGGCTGCTACCCTCATGCTTGACCGCGACGTGAGCGTCCTCCCCGTGGTCAGCAAGGAGCGCCTAGTAGGCGTCGTCGCGATGAGGGATCTCCTCCGCGCCCCGCCCTATCGGCCGGTCAGCGAGGTGATGTCCCGAGAACCTCCTGCCGCACGCCCCGGAACGAACCTGGCCGCCGCTTTCGACCTGATGGACAAACGGCAGATCGGCTACCTTCCGGTCCTGGACGACGACCGTCTGGTCGGTCTCATCACGCGGGAGGACATCCTCAAGGCGCTGGGGCGCCCGATGGATCCGCTGACGGAGCTTCCATGGGGGACCACCGTCCGCGATAGGGCAATCGAGTACCTGAGGGACGGACTCGAGATCACCATCCTCTTCCTCGATCTCGACGACTTCCGGTCGGTCAACAGGCGGTTCGGACACGCGGTGGGTGATCGTTGCATCCGGACGGTCGCCGAGGCGCTGCTCGCCACAGTGGACTCCGATCGCGACCTGCTCTGCCGGTACGGCGGCGACGAGTTCGCCATCCTGACCACACGACCGCAGGAAGAGGCGCAGGCGCTGGGCCTCAGGGCCCTTGAGGCCATCTGTGGGTTGCGATTGTCCGGGGCACCGCCGGGATTCGCCCTGGGGGCAAGCATGGGCATCGCCGGTGGGAAGCGGACGACGGAGCGGCAGGACGTCCACTTCGCGGCGACGGTGGACGATCTCATCACCATCGCGAGCCGGCAGTCCACGCAGGCCAAGAGAGAGAAGGCCCTGGCTGCGGGCGAATCTGCCGGGGGGCGAGTGTTGCCAGAACCGCGCCTGCAACTCCGGCGGGTCAACCTGTCCGCCGGGAACGGCAACGCAACGGTCACCGTCGAGTTGGGCCTGGGATCCGATCGCTATATCGGCGAGACCACAGGGCCGGACATGGGCTCGGTCCCGCTGCGGCTGCTGGCGGAATCCACGCTGGCGGCGGTGAACCAGGCGCTGCGCGGCGGGTGGCGGACGGCTGTGGAGGAGGTCCACGCTCTCCACATCCCCGCTGGCACGGCACTGGCTGTGACCGCCCTGCTGGGCGGGCCGGGCCAGCCCACTGAGCGCCTCATCGGCTGCGCGGCGGCGGAAAGCGACCTCGGGCAGGGCGTCGTACGGGCGACGCTGCTGGCGGTCAACCGTCGGCTGGCCCGCCTGTTGGAGTGACAGCCTCGAGCCCGAAGAAGGACTACGGTAAGTAGCGGGCCATCTGCTACAATGCTACCGCGGGCCCGTAGCTCAGTGGATAGAGCAGGGGACTCCTAAGCCTCTGGTCGGGGGTTCGATTCCCTCCGGGCCCGCCAATCCGGTCAGGACACGGGTTTCAGCCGTTGAATCCCTCGCAGAGCCGGCCGAAGAAGCCCCTGCTCACCCCCTCTGCGGGGCCGTCGAGGCGTCCCAGGCGTTCGCCACGCAGTGACGGCAGCGCGATCAGCATGTCCGAGAGAGCGTCCAAGGGGCCAGGACCGGCACAGCAGCAGGAACACAGCCCGAATAGGTACAAGTCTAACCATCGAACCACGCAACGCTGGGGACGAAAGGAGGTGGTGGAGAAGGTCCCCGGCAGCAACCAACCCATGATTGGGGGAGCGTGAACAGATGCGTAAGGCACAGGACACTTGGAGTGTCGTGCTGTTCGTCATAGCCCTCCTTCTGGCCTTCTACATCTACACTTCCATACAACCTCCCACGCTATGGGGGCTGGTTCCCATCTTGCTGTACGCGGTGCTCGTCCTGCTGGGCGTGGACGTGGTCTTGGCCACGCTCTCTTCCCTGGTTGTGGCGATCGTGATGACAGGAACCGGCGCCAAGGCCCTCGCAGGCCTGATGGCGGAGTCGCTGGGGGCTTTCATAACGGTCGTCGGCATGATCATCATGCTCGGGGGTGGCCTCGGCCAGGTCACGCGGGAGACCGGCGTGGCCGAGTATCTCGTACGGACTATTGTCTACCGGATCGGGGTGAAGACACGCACGCAGGCTCAGATCGGGGTCATGCTGACCTCGACGATCCTGGTAGCGGCCCTCGGAACGCTCGCCGGGGCAAACGCCATACTGGCACCGATCGTCATCCCGATCGTGGCCGCTCTAGGCTTCACACCGCCGGCGCTCGCCGCCATGCTCCATGCCGCCGGAGCGCCGGGGTTGTTCATCGGGCCCTTCACGCCACCGGTCGTCACGCTTACGGGAACCGCGAAGGTCGCCTATGTGCCGTATCTGCTCGCGGCAGGCATTCCGATGGCCATCGTGACGTGGATCACGGGGTTCTTCATGGTGCGCTGGATCCAGCGGAGAACCGAGGGCGTCTACGCGTACGACGAGTCCGACATCATCAAGACAGAGCACGCCCTCGGCCCCGAGGCGAGGAGGGGCACCTGGGCGTTCGTCCTCACCCTGCTCATCATGGTGATCTACGGCATCAGCATCAAGGCCGGCTACTCCTACGCGATCCTTGCCATGCTCGTGACCTCGTTCACCACGGGGCTCGCGGCCCGGCTGGGCCTGGTTCAGATCCTGCAGGCGATCTACGCGGGCGCCTCACGGCTGATCTGGCTGTTCTTCCTGTTCTGGCTGTTCAACCCGCTAGTCACCCTGGTGGGCAAGACCAAGGCCTACGACGCGCTGCTCGAGGCTCTCAAGCCGCTGCTGGCCACGGTGGGCTCGTTCGGCTTTGCCGTGATCGCCGCGGTCATCGGCTGGCTCGGTGTTTCTGGCGCTGCTGTCGCGCAGGTCGTGCTGATGAACGAGGTCTTCGGACCGACGGTGCAACAGCTCGCCCTTCCCGCCCTGGTGTGGGTGGCCGTGCTCCTGGCCTCCTCGCAGATCGACTGGTTCGGCCCGTTCCCCAATGCCGACATGATCGGCCAGATGGGGCTGGCCCGCTCCAAGGACCTGAGGATGCAGATGTACAACGGGTGGGCGATCATGGGCGCCAACTGCATCCTGTTCCTGATCCTGTTCTGGATCCTGCTGTGATCGGCTGACGGGAGGATCGCTGGCATGGGCACACTCGACGCGGCCCGCACGATCATCGAAGGCCTGATCGAGCGCGCGCCCGGAACGGTCGGCCTCGTCATCAAGGACGTGGGGTCGCAACAGGTCCTCACGTGGTCTCCAGACGAGCCGTTTCCCGCCGCCAGCGTGATCAAGATCCCGGTCCTCGTCGAAGCCCTGCGGCAGGCGCAGTCGGGGGAGGTCTGCCTCGATGAGCGCCTGCCCGTTAGGGCCGAGGACAAGGTAGGAGGGTTCGGCATCCTCAAGGACCTGGAGAGCGTCGCCGAGTTGACCTTCCTCGATCTGCTCACCCTCATGGTAATCATCAGCGACAACACCGCGGCCAACCTGTGCATCGAGCGCGTTGGTATGGCGGCAATCAACGAGTACATGGCCGCGCTAGGCCTGCGCGGGACGTTCCTACAGCGCAAGATGATGGACATGGAGGCGCGCCAGCGCGGCCTCGACAACTTCACAACGCCCGCCGACGTGGCGCTGCTGCTGGAGCTGCTCGCGAGGAAGCAGATCCTGACACCGGAGGGCTGCGATCTGGCGATCGGCATCATGCGCAGGCAGCAGGTCCGGGACAGACTTCCCCTCTGCCTCCCTCAAGAGATCGCCATCGCCCACAAGACCGGCGAGTTGCCGGAAGTCCGTCATGACGTGGGAATAATGCTCGCGGAGCGCGGACTGGTGGTGATCGCGGCGCTGACGAAGGGCTTCGGGACGCAGCTCGGCAGGGGCCTGATCGGAGGCGAGGCGTCGGCGCTCATCGCCAAGGTGGGCCGCGCGGTCTACGACGCCATCACGAACTAATGTCCTGAGTCAGGAAACCAGTGACAATACCTGGCCGGGGGCGCCAGGATTTGGGTGGCTGGCGGCCTGGGGTGGCGCCTGCAATCAGCCAGTTTGCGCATACCAGCGAGGCGAACGTGATGGATCAGGCGATCAGAAAGCCCCTGATCACCACACAGGCCTCAGGGAATCACTACCTTACGCCGAAATACACCACGCGCCTGTCCGGCATGTTCACGACAGGGTCATAGCCAGCGTATATCCCGGTCCATGATAGATTAGGAAAGTCATACAGGGGAGTCATGCTCACGCGGTAGTTACGCCCGAATTCCTCCTTCAGCTTGTCCAGCAAGTCGCCCACGCGGACGCCCCCAGGGGTGGCGAAATAGGGACTCGTCGTTTGAATCTCGTTGATTGGACTCCTTTCGTCCCTTGCGAATGCGGAGACCCGGGGGCTCAGGCGGGAAGTGGGTCCAGGCACGTCCCAGGACCAGAAGACCCCGCTCGGCGTTGCCGCGCCGCTTCGCGTCCACCTCCCGGCACTCAGCACTGCCTGTTCAATCGTCATATCCAGAGCAATCATCCCAATGCTTGCCCCAGGGCGAATCAACGTGGGGGACATTGGACCGACGGGCCGGGCAGACGGAGGAACCGGTTGCGGAGCCGGTGGGGGTGTCTGCTGAGGACCAGGGGGCTGCGCGCCCGGGGAACTCCTTGGCGCCGGGATGGCCACGGCGGTCAATTGAGTCAAGAGCGTGCGCGCGAGATTCGACGCCACCGCGAAATTCACCAGGGTGGCCTCCCGCAGAGAGGATACGGCGACCCCAACCACCTCGCCCCGTCGGTTCAGGACTGGGCCGCCGCTGTTCCCTGGGTTAAGTGCCGCGTCGAGTTGGATGTAGCCTTGGGCCGGGCGCAGCGCGCTGACGATGCCTCGCGTCACGGTAGCCGTCTCCGATCCAAGGGCACTGGCCCTAGGATAGCCGATTACGATCACTTCCTGCCCTTGTTGAACGCTGTCAGAATCCCCGAGTGGTAGTACTGGGAAGCCACTTCCATCAACCTTTAGCACAGCGACGTCAAAAAGCGCACTGTATCTAACGATGATGGCAGAGAGAGCTCTTCCATCAGCGATCTGAACGGCTATGCGGCCAGCGTCCTCGATGACATGTCGGTTGGTGATGATGTACCCAGTGGGGTCGACGAAGAAGCCGCTCCCAGAGAACCTTCCCCGGTCTGTTTCGACCATGATGAAGACTACGGCCGGTCTGGCACGAGTGACGATCTCCTCATACTGTGCTCGGAGTTCGGGCAGGGGCAGAACGAGAAGCAACCCGACGATGAACAGTGCGGCAGCCACGAATACGGCGCGCCATCTCATTTCTTCACCCCCCGCAAAGGCGGTTCGATTCACGCGGGTTCAGCTGTTGTCAACTATCTGAGGGCCTGAATTCGCGCCGTCGAGGGTGTGCTCCTGCTGTCGCAGGCCTCGGGGTCTCCCCAAACGTATCCCAGAGGCCGCGGAAGACAGGATCAGGAGCCATCTGTCGCGAACGGGGCTCCCCGCACGCACTCCTGACTCAAGTAGGTGCCGGAGGAAGTGGTGACGATGGAATCAACCGCAGTACCAGCATTGATCCTGAAGCGCAGGAGCATACGGGCCTACACCGGCGCTCCTGTGGCCGAGGACAAGGTCCGGGCCCTGCTCCAGGCCGCCATGGCCGCGCCGTCGGCCAACGATGTCCGCCCGTGGGCGTTCATCGTGGTCCGCGACCAGGCACGGCGCCGCGCGCTGGCACAGACCCACCGGTGGGCTCACATGTGCGCCAGCGCACCCGTGGTCATCGCGGTGGTCGGCGATCCCACCGCGTCCGACCATTGGGTCGAGGACTGCAGCGCGGCCACCGAGAACCTGCTGCTGGCCGCGGCCGGGCTCGACCTGGGGGCAGTGTGGGTGGCCGTCTACCCCCGCGAGCAGCGCGAAGCGTATGTGCGCAAGGAACTGGGCATTCCAGACCGACTGCGGGTGCTGTGCCTGGTGCCGGTCGGCCACCCGGCTGAAACAAAGCCGCCTCGCACCCGGTACGAGGAGGGCAAGGTGCACCACGAGTCTTTCGGGAATCGGCCGTGACCCTGGCCTGAACCCCTGCCTCAGTAGAGGTCCGCGACCGTGTAGAGCCCTACGCCCATCTCTTGGGCCTTCCTCAGGGCTGGCCGGCTGAACTGCCGCCGCGCATATAGGGCCAGGCCTCGGGGTGCATACCCGGTTCGCGTCTGGAAGTAGGCGGCCTTGCGCTGCAGCTCATCGACCTCCCGAGGATGCACGGCACCAGCAGACCAGGTGCATTCAGCCAGATAGGCCTCCTTCGTCGAGTGACGCACGGCGGCGACGTCAATCTCCGCTTTGCCATCCCACCAGGAGCCCACAGCGTCCGGCTCGAACGGCAGGCGCCCAGCGCGTGAAAGCAGCCAGGTGTGAGCGCGCGCGCACTCCTCGAACACGGGCACCATGGTCTCCGGCAGTCCGGGGCGGATCCGCTGCGACCACACCTCCTGGGCACGCCCCTGTTCAAGTGCGCTACGGCTGGGCGCAGCAGATCGAAACCAGAATCGAAGGAACGGGTCACTGATACGGTACAGGGCATCCCGTGTCCGCTGCGGGTTTCGTACGGTAGCCGGCACAGCGCGCTCGACTATTCCCAAGCCCGAAAGCCGGTTCAGGTACGGCTGAGCGCTCGCCCGCCCTTCGGGGCCGAAGATGGCCCGCGCAACATCTTGATGGCGCGTCGCACCGGAGGCCAGGGCGGACAACGCAGCGTAGTAGCGACTCGTCTCGCGGAGTTCGGCCTGTAGCAGGAAGTACACTTCCTCGTACAGCATGGAACCGCGCGACAGGACCCGCTCGACAACATTGGCTGCAAGCGGCTTGCTGGGGTCGAACTGCTCAAGATACGCTGGCATGCCGCCGAGGATGCCATAGGCGGTCAATTGATCTTCCCTAGAGTACTTGGGAAAGAACAGGGCAGCGTCACGATAACCGAGCGGCGCTACCCTCCACTGCCCCGTGCGGCGACCATAGAGCGGACTGCGTTGGCCGAGCACCTCACTTTCCATTACACTCACGTGGGAGCCACACAGGACCAGCATTAGCTTCGTCCGGCGCAGTTCCGCGTCCCAGAGGTTCTGCAGTTGGGAAGCCACAGCCGGTTCGGCCCGCAAGAGGTACGGGAACTCATCTAGTACCACAACAAACCTCCGGTCACGCGCGAGCCGGCCGAACACTCTAAACGCTGATGGCCAGTCCTGCAGGACCGTGCCTGACGGCAGAGGGCTTTCCGACAGGTCGGCCAGGTGGGTGGAGAAATCCCGTAGGAGCCGCTCGGATGTTGTCTGGCTGGCTACGAAGAACAGGTGTGGAAGCGAGGCACAGAAGTGCCGCAACAACTCGGTCTTGCCCACTCGGCGGCGGCCATAGAGGATCACCAGCTCGGCACGATCCGACTCGGCCTGGCTGTGGAGATACTTCAGCTCCTGCTGACGGTCTACGAAGGGCATGGTGTAATCCTGGTTAGTGTAATCTTGATTACACTATATCACTTGACAGATCCAACGAGGACTGTCAGGGGGAGCCACGCCGCCGCGACTCCCCCGTCCCGCTGGAAGAGCACTTCGTCCTGTGGTGGATCCCTGCGCTGCTCAGTGCCCGCTCTACGCTACCTAGCGAGCGCTCTGCGCTACGTATCGCCCGCTCCGCGCTTCTTCAGCCAATCGCGCAGGTCGTCGACCTCCATCCTGTTGGCGTGCATGACGTCCTTGAGCCGCTTACTTGGCGGCGTGTCCGCGGGAAGCTTCATCGCGGCGAAGATCTCGGCTGGAGGGATGCCAAAGGCCTTCGAGACGTCCTCAAAGGTCATCCATCCCTTGACCGTGTCCACGTCGCTCACGTCTACTGTGATTTGCTCGCCCGAGGCGGTAACCCGGTGGCTGGTGTTCCAGACGCCCGCGGCCTTGGAGACGTAGATCACCCCCAGGAACAGCACAACTGCCAGAAGGCCGTACGCGAACGGGTTCAGACGCATCGTCATCTCGCTCCTCTCCTCATCGTTCCGCCGAGACCAACGGCTTCGACCACGGCCAGCGCAGGGTGAGGTCCAGCGCGCCGGTGCGCGGGCAGACATCCACGCACTTCAGGCAGTCGTTGCAGTCCACGGCCGTGATCCGACTCGCCGTGGCGACGGGCAGGTTCATCGGGCACGCGACACTGCAGATGGCGCAATCCTTGCAGTATGTGCTTGTGCGCTCGATCTTGACCGACGCCAGTTTGCCTACCAGCCCCACGATCGGGGAGAGCGGACATAGGTACTTGCACCAGGGCCGCTCCGTGAAGAACGAGAGCACGACGGTCGCGATCAGGATCACCAGACCGGGCCCGAGCGTCGCCTCGGTGATGTTCAGGGCCGTGATGTACGGATCGTACGGCCGGAACACCATACGCGCGGCCAGGATCGTGCCGTATAGGAAGTAGGCGAGCATCAGGTACTTGCCCCACCTCAGGTACCGGTCCACGACTTCCAGGCCCCTTGTGCGCGCCTTGAGGGTCTTTGCGAGCCGTGCCACCGCCCGGAACCGGCGTTCGAGGAACCGCGTGATGCCGGTCAGCGCCTCCTGGAACGTCCCAAATGGGCAGATCCAGCCGCAGAAGGACGACTTGAGGGCCAGCGACCCGAGCAGCACGCCGCCCAGCACAATCAGACTGGACGAGGTGGCGTGGTGGATGTACTTGCCGGTCGTGATCCAATGGTAGAGCGTTTCGATTCCGCCGAAAGGACAGTACGCCTCGGGTGACGGCGGGGAGTTGACGACGCTTTCCGGCACCAGCGCGTGCCTGACCGCCATCACAACGACCGTTGCCAGGAATCCCGCCTGTACAAGGTACCGGAAGTTCTGAACGTTCCACAAAGCAGCGAGGCCCTTGGGTCTTCGCCTGATCGCTCCGAGCTGCACTCCCATCTCCATGCTCCTTTCGTATCAGGATGGCCGCCTGCCACCCGTGCGGCTGCTAGTCGCAGTGCTCCCGTACGCCGTTCTGGCGGCGCCTGGCCGCATCACGCATCTCGGTGAAGGCCGCGACTATGTCCGCTTCCTTGACGGTCTTGAGGAACTTCTCGTACAGCGCCACCCGCTCGTTCTCCAGTTGACCCGCGATGCGGCAGGCGTCCTTGAACGATGCCGGCGCGGCTACCTTTGCCGGGTCCGGCATCGCCGGTATGGGCACCCCGTACTTTGCGAACAGGGGCTTGAGGTTTTCATCAACCCGCTCCGGGCCGGAGCGAATCCAGCTCACGAACGGCCGGCCCTCGCCGAACTTCTTGACCACGGCCTGGTAGAGAGCCAGCGCCTTGAGCTCTGACGTCGTGGCGTCAATCAATGCCTGCCTCGCCACCGGGCTGATGGGCGCAGCGGCGGCAACCGCGATTGCCGCCGTCGCTGCGATCAGGACCAGGACAAAGACGAGCCCTCCGAACCGCTGCTGCCATCGGGTCCTTGCGCGAATCGTGCTCACGATCACACCTCCTCATCATCTCGCCGGGTCTTGCCACAGGCGATGCCCCGGCGGGGCAGAGGCGGCCCGCCCCGCCGGGTGGTGCAGCTCGGGACTAGCGCCCCGGGCCGAACCGGTGCATCCTGCCGCCCCGCATCTGACCGGGCCGCTGTTGACCTGCGCCCGCCCACCGACCTGCGCCGGGTCTGGCGCCGAAGCCGGGCTGCATCCCAGGGCCAGGGCCCATCGCGGTCCCGGTACCGGGCCTGCCGGCCGCCCCGAAGCGGGGTCCGGCCTGCAGCAGCGCATCTGCCTGGGCCTTCGTGATCTTGCCCGAGGCCAGTGCCTGGTTGATCGCGTACTTGCGGGCGTTGACCATGGCCGTCTGCACTGTCTGCAGCGGCACACCCTTGGCCCCTGCAAGGTATGCCAGGGTCTTGCCTGCCGCGCGCTCCTTCTCGAACTCGGCCGGGGTCATCTTGAGGACCCTGGCCGCGGCCGCTTGAGTCGCCGTCTCAATGGCCTTGTGGACGTCCGCGGGAATCGTCGCCGCCACACCGGCACCAGGGCCGCGCCCCGCACCTGGACCGGGTGCCCACC
The DNA here is from genome assembly GCA_016869025.1 of Armatimonadota bacterium. Taxonomy (NCBI): domain Bacteria; kingdom Bacillati; phylum Armatimonadota; species Armatimonadota bacterium. The sequence continues at coordinate 14,203 of VGFA01000024.1, forward strand.
TGGGCCCGGCGGCCATGGCAGGGGCAACCGACACGACCAGCAGCGCCAGGAGAACTCCGGCGGCTGTCAACATCGTTCTCATCGCTCTTCCCTCCTCGTTGCCCGTGCCGGACCATGCACTCGGGTCCGGCGGGCGTATCGTTCGAGGAGAAGAGTAGTCCCGGTTGATGAGGGGAGCGTAAGGCGAATGTGAAGATTGTGTGAGGAGTTCAGGCCTCGCAGGCCCGGAACTCGCGCACGTTCTCTGGCCGGGGTTGCCGGGGATCGCTACGCCTAATCCACGAGGCCGATGATCTTGACCAGAACCCGCTTGCGGCGCTGCCCATCGAACTCGGCGTAGAACACCTCCTGCCAGGGTCCCAGGTCCAGGTCTCCGCCGGTTATCGGAACGATCACCTGATGGTGCAGCAGGAGGCTCTTGAGGTGGGCGTCGGCGTTGTCTTCCCCGGTTCGGTGATGCAGGTAATCCGACCGGAAGGGCGCCAGGTGGTCGAGCAGCCCCATCATGTCCTGCATGATCCCGGCCTCATGGTCGTTCACGTACACAGCGGCGGTGATGTGCATCGCGCTGACCAGGGCGAACCCCTCGCTCACGCCGCTGTCCTTGACGGCCTTGCGCAATCGGTCGGTCAGGCGGACGATCGCCCGGCTCTCCCTGGTCTGAAGCCACAGGTAGAGCGTGTGGCTGCGAAACGAAGCGCCCTCGTGCTGCGCGGTCTCCTCCTGCTTCAGGCTCTCGCGCAGAGACGCGTCTATCTCGACGGTGCGTCCGCCGCTGGTGATGCGCTGGGCCATGATGCGCTCGCCTCCCGGTAGGTCTTCGTTGAGTACTTCGGCAGACGGGGCGGCGACCCTGGGGGCAACTAGCGCGGGGTGTTAGCCAGGTGCGCCATGAGCGCCATCCCGGCCTGCTGTACGTGGCGGCGCATCGCGGCCTCGGCGGCGGCAGGGTCGTGGTTCTTCACCGCCCGCACGATGGCCTCGTGCTCCCGCAGCGACACGGGGAGTCGGCCGGGGAGCTGCGCGGACGTGCTTATCAGGAGCCGTATCTGCCCGTTGAACGCTTCGGCTACCCTGGACAGCCGCCTGTTGCCCGACGCCTCGCGCAGGCACCGGTGGAACGCGAGGTCGAGATCGCCGTAGCCCTCCACGTTCCCCTCCCGAACGCACACGCGCTGTCGCGTCAGCAGACGCTCCAGTTGCGCGCGCAGGCGCTCATCCCCTCGCCGCGCGGCGAGCGATGCGGCCAGCCCCTCGACGATCTCGCGCAGGGCATAGAGCTCCTCGATGTCGTGCGGTGTGATGGTCGGAATGCGGTATCCCCGGTGCGGAACGGCCACCACGAGGCCCTCGCGATCGAGGGCCGCCAGCGCCTCCTTGATCGGGGTGGGCGACAGGCCCATGTCCTCGGCCAGCACGCGCACGACGAGCCTGGCCCCGGCAGGCAGACGCCGGTTCAGTATGGCCGAGCGGAGCGCCCGGTAGGCCTCGCGCGAGAGTGTGGTCCGCGACAGGGCCGCACGGCCGACACGCAGATGGGTTGCCCGCATAATCCAAGTATACGCCTGGGGTATTGACCGGTCAAGATTTTGGATTTAGAATTCAAATATGGCCGAGCGCAATCCACACACAGCCGCCTCATCCGCGCACGGCCGCTCACGTCACGCCATCAGGCCAAAGGAGGCACCCGTGGCCTACAAAGCCGTCGCGCACAGGAAGGAAGACGCGGTTGCGGTAGCCATCGCCGACCTGCACGCCGGCGAGACCATTCAGGTACGCGTTCTGGACGGCTCTGCCCCGCTTGCCGTGACGGTGCGGGGCGCCATCCTGTTGGGACACAAGGTGGCCCTGGCTGACATCGCACCCGGCGGCGACGTCACCGAGTACGGCGAGCGCATCGGCAGGGCCACGCTGCGGATCCCCCCGGGCGAGCACGTGCACGTACACAACATCGAGAGCGCGAGGTGGTCGGCGTGAGACTCACCGGGTATCGCCGTCAGAACGGCGCGGCCGGGATCCGCAACCATGTCGTGATCTTGCCACTCGACGATCTCTCCAACACTGCGGCCGAGGGCGCGGCCCGGCTGATCCCGGGCGCTCTTGCCCTGCCCCACGCCTACGGCCGGCTGCAGTTCGGCGAGGACCTCGACCTCTTCTTCCGGACCATGATCGGGACCGGCGCCAACCCCAACGTGGCCGCCGCCGTTGTGGTGGGCATCGAGCCCAAGTGGACGCAGCGCCTCGCAGACGGCATAGCCAGGACGGGCAAGCCGGTCGAGGCGTTCTCGATCGAGGGTTCGGGTGACCTGCGCACCATCGAGCGCGCGGCGCAGGCGGCGAAGATCATGGTGCAGGACGCGAGCGAGACGGAGCGCGTGCCAATCGAGCCCCGCGACCTGGTGGTCTCGATCAAGTGCGGGGAGTCCGACACCACGCTGGGGATAGCCGGCAACCCGGCGCTCGGGCGTGCGGTGGACTGGTTGGTCAACGCCGGGGCGACGGTGATCTTCGGCGAGACGTCCGAGCTGACCGGCGGCGAGCACCTGATTGCCGCGCGGTGCGCCGCGCCCGAGGTGCGCGAGGCGTTCCTGCGCACCTACGCAGAATACATCGAGTTCATCCGCTCCACCGGCGCCGACCTGCTCGGCTCGCAGCCAACCGAGGGCAACATCGCGGGCGGCCTGTCCACGATCGAGGAGAAGGCGCTGGGCAACATCCAGAAGACCGGCACCACGCCGGTGCGGTCGGTGCTGGCGCCCGCGGAGGCGCCTCGTGGGCCCGGGCTGCACTTCATGGACACCTCGAGCGCCGCCGCCGAGATGATCACGCTGGCCGGGGCCGCGGGGTCCGTCCTGCACTTCTTCACCACCGGGCAGGGCAACGTCGTCGGCAACCCTATCGTGCCGGTTGTCAAGATCTCGCCCAACCCCAACACCACGACCTCGATGAGCGAGCACATCGACGTGGACCTTTCCCGGCTGCTGGCCGGCGATATGAGCCTGGAGGAGGCGGGCACGCGCGTCCTCGAAGTCTTCGAGCGCACGGTGCGCGGTCGGCTCACCGACGCCGAGGCCCTTGGGCACGTCGAGTTCGTGATGACCAAGCTCTACCGCAGCGCCTGATCCAGGCCAGTCCGATCCGGAGGGTACGCCGTGAGGATGTACGTCGCCGGGAAATGGATCGAGGGGACGCGGACCCTGCCGGTCACCCACCCCTACGACGGCAGCGTCGTTGACACGGTCCCTGTTGCAGGATCTGAAGAGGTCGAGATGGCGCTGGATGCCGCGGTCCGGGGCGCGCGCGACATGCGTGCCTTGAGCGGCCATGAGCGCTACCGCATCCTGACCAGGGCCGCGCGGCTGATCGAGGAACGCGCCGAGGAGTTCGCCCGAACGATCACCCTGGAGGAAGGCAAGGTCCTGCGGGAGTCGCGCGCCGAGGTCGCACGGGCGGTCGAGACGCTGACGCTCTCTGGCGAGGAGGCCCGGCGCATAGCCGGTGAGATCGTGCCGCTGGACGGCTCGCCGGGCGCAACCGGTCAGTTTGGGTTCACGGTGCGCGTGCCGTGCGGCGTAGTTGTCGCCATCAGCCCGTTCAACTTCCCTCTAAACCTGGTGATGCACAAAGTCGGCCCGGCGCTGGCCGCGGGCAACAGCGTCATCGTCAAGCCGGCCAGCAACACCCCTCTGTCGGCGCTCCGGCTGGTCGAGGTCCTGCTCGAGGCCGGCCTTCCCCCGCTGGGCGTGCAGTGCCTGGTCGGGGGCGGGCGCGAGATCGGCGAGCCGCTGTGCGCCGATCCGCGCGTGCGCAAGATCACGTTCACCGGCAGCCGGGACGTGGGCGAGCGCATCTGCCGGATCGCCGGCATAAAGAAGGTCACGATGGAACTCGGCAGCAACTCGCCGGTTGTTGTGATGCCGGACGCGGGCATCGAGGAGGCCGCCGCCGCGATCGCGGCCACAGGCTACTCCAACGCGGGACAGGTCTGCATCAGCGCACAGCGGATCATTCCCCTCGAGCCGATCTACGCGGACCTGCTCGACGCGCTGGCGCCCAGGGTGGCTGCGATCACCACCGGCGACCCGCTGGACGAGCGAACCGCCATGGGCCCGATGGTGCGCGAGAGCGAGGCGAGGCGCGTCGAGGCATGGGTGACGGAAGCCGTATCCGGGGGGGCCCGTCTAGTGGTAGGCGGCGAGCGCCGCGGCGCGATCTACGCGCCGACGGTCGTGGCCGATGTGAGCCCGCGCATGCGCATCTCGTGCGACGAGCTGTTCGGGCCCGCGGTGGCGGTCACGCCGGTCGGCACGTTCGAGGAAGCCCTGGCGCTGGCCAACGACTCCAACTACGGGCTGGCGGCGGCGATCTTCACGCGCGATCTTGACCGGGCGATGCGGTTCGCCCGGGAGGCCGAGAGTGGCAGCATCCACGTGAACTGGGGGCCGCAGTGGCGTGCCGACATGATGCCCTACGGTGGACTCAAAGAAAGCGGGTTCGGCAAGGAAGGCCCAAGGTACGCGGTGGAGGAGATGACCGAGCTCAAGATGGTGGTGTTGCACCTGAAGCAGCGGTGAAATCGCACGTAAGGCCGAAAGACGGCCATAGACAGGGAGGGAGATTGGCATGAGAACTCGCTTGCTGGCCATTGCGGCGGCGCTTGCGATGGGGTTCGCGGTGCTGCCTGTCTCGGCACAGGCACCGGTCACGATCACTTGGAGCACGCTCGCCACGGGCGGGCCGATCGTCTCCGACGTGTACCGCGCGCTCGTGCAACAGTACGAGCGTCAGAACCCCGGGGTGCGGGTGAACCTGCAGATCCAGCCGGGGACCTCAGGGGAACAGCTGAGCCGATACGTGACCCTGTTCGCGGCGAAGGACAGCTCGGTGGACCTCATCTCTATTGACGTGATCTGGCCGGCCCAGATGGCAGCCGCGGGCTGGCTTGCCCCGCTCGACCAGTGGTTCACGCGCGAGCGGCGCGAGGAGTACCTGCCGGGAGGCATCAGGGCCAACACGATTGGCGGGAAGATCTACGGGGTCCCGTGGTACGCCGACGCGGGGCTGTTCTACTATCGCAAGGACCTGCTCGAGAAGCACAGGGCGCGGGTCCCTGTGACCTGGGACGAAATGATCGCCACGGCCCAGCGGATTGTTGCGGCCGAGGCCAACCCTGCGCTTGGCGGCTTCCTGTTCCAGGGCGCGCGCATCGAGGCGCTGGCCAACTTCTTCTTCGAGGTCCTCTGGAGCAACGGCGGGGATATCCTCGATCCCGCCGGCAAGGTCATCGTGGACAACGGCAAGGGGCTGGAGGCGCTGAACTTCATGCTCGACCTGGTCCGGCGCCACCGCGTGACCCCGCCCGGAGTCACAACCCTGCCGACCGACGACACGCGCGCCATCTTCCAGGACGGCCGGTTCGTGTTCCTGCGCAACTGGACCTACGCCTACGGCCTGTTCCAGGGCGAGGGCTCCAACGTTGTGGGCAAGGTGGGCATCGCGCCGCTGCCTCGGGGGTCCGTGGGCAGCGCGTCCACGCTCGGTGGCTGGCAGCTCGCGGTCAGCAACTTCTCGCGCAACAAGGAGGCCGCCTACCGCTTGGTCGAGTTCCTGACCGGATCGGTTGCGCAGAAGAGCATGGCCGTGCAGCTCAGCACCGTGCCCACGCGCAAGGACACGTTCGAGGACGCCGTTGTGAAGCAGCGGGCGCCGCACTACCCCGACATGCTGAAGGTCGTCCTGAACGCGCGCCCGCGGCCGCAGATCGCCGACTACCCCCGGCTGTCGAGCATAGTGCAGACCAACCTGCACGCGGCGCTGACCGGCCTCGTGAGCCCGGAGGAGGCGATCACCCGCATGGCACGAGAGATCCGCTCACTGCTGGGTCAGTAGAGGAGCGGCGCGGCGCATGGCGGCGCCGACGATAGCGCAACCAGGAGCAGGATCGCGCGCTCTGCGCCGGTGGATGACCGGCCAGATCACCCAGGGCGAACTGGCCGCGATCCTGCTCTTGCCCTGCTTCGCCTTCCTGGTGGTGTTCGCAATCTACCCGGTGTTCAACGCAATCTGGACCAGCCTGCACCATCTGCGGCTCGACCAGCCGCACCTGGGCACACCCTTCGTCGGGCTGCGCAACTTCGCGCGGGCGTTTGGGGACGAGTACACCTGGCACTCTATCCGCGTGACGCTCGTCTACACCGGAGTGACCGTCTCGGCCCAGCTAGTCCTCGGTCTCGGGCTTGCGCTCGTTGTCAACCGCCTGGTGCGCGCGCGGGGATTCGTGCGGGCTGCGGTGCTGCTGCCCTGGACCATGGCTCCGGTGCTCGCCGGGCAGATGTGGCGGTGGCTCTTCAACGACCAGGCGGGCGTCGTCAACGACCTGCTCAATCGCACCGGCCTGGTCCAGGGGCAGATCATCTGGCTGGGTTCGCCGGTGCTGGCCTTCTTTGCGGTGACGGTCGCGGCCACCTGGGGCGCGGCCTCATATATGGCGCTGATCCTGCTCGCGGGCCTGCAGGGTATCCCCGACGACCTGTACGAAGCCGCCAGCCTGGACGGCGCGTCGCCGCTGCAGGCATTCCTTGCGGTCACCCTTCCGCTGCTGCGCAGCGCTATCATGGTGTCGCTGGTGCTGCGCACGCTTGGCGCGCTCCAGGCGCTCGACCTGCCGTTTGCGATGACCGGCGGCGGGCCGGGCAACGCCACCGAGACCTTCGCCCTGTTCATCTACAAGAACACTTTCCAGTTCCTCGACTTCGGCTACGGGGCGGCGCTGTCGGTCATCCTTGTAGTCATCGCGCTGGGCTTCGCCGGCACGTACTACCGCGTGCTGGCGCCGAGGGATTAGACCGTGGCCGGCCGGGGCGCACTCGCCCGCACCACTCTTGCCGCGCTGGTCGTGCTTGCGCTCGTCTGGTCGCTCGCGCCGTACCTCTGGACCCTGTTCACGTCGTTCAAGACCGAGCGCGAGCTCTACCAGTTCCCGGTCACGTACATCCCGAAGAACCCCACAATCATCAATTACGTGCACGTGTTCACGCAGAACCCCTTCGGGCGATTCCTGCTGAACAGCGCGATCGTAACTGTGCTCTCGACCGTGCTGTGCCTGTTCATCGCGTCGCTGGCCGCCTACGCGTTCGCGCGGCTGCGGTTCCGGGGCCGGGAGCCCCTGCTGGTCGGGCTGCTCGTCGTGGCGATGATCCCGCTCATCACCCTGATCGTCCCGCTGTACGTCCTTGTGCGCAACCTTGGTATGCTCAACACATACTGGGGGCTGATCGCGCCCTACGTCACGTACTCGCTCCCGGTCGCGATCTTCATCCTGACCGCGTTCTTCCGCGAGATCCCCCACGAGCTGGAGGAGGCGGCGCTCATCGACGGCTGCACGAGGATGAACACGCTGTGGCGGATCATCGCGCCGCTGGCCGCCCCGGGCCTGATCACGGCGGGAATCATCGTGTTCGTCTATACCTGGAACGAGTTCCTGATCGCGATGACGCTCACCAGCACCGCCGATGTGCGCACAATAACAGTGGGCATCGCGCTGTACCGGGGCGAGTTCACCTTCCCGTGGGGGGTGATCTCCGCGGCCGTCGCGCTGGCCACGATCCCAATCATGACGCTCATACTGCTCGGCCAGCGCCTGGTGATACGCGGCCTGACCGCGGGCGCGGTGAAGGGATGATAGGAGCGGAGAGAAGAGTGGTTCGCGTCGGGCTGGTCCCGGTTGTCCGCCCCATCTTTCGCGGCGCGCACATGGGCCTCGAGGAAGCGAGCCGCCGCTCGCTGGAGGCCCTGTCGGAGCGCCTGGGCTTCGCGCTGGTCTACATCGGGGCTCCGGTCACCGACGCCTCGGAGGCAGAGAGCCGCGCCGCCGAGGTGGCGGCCCTGCATAGTGGCGGCGGGCTCGACTTCCTGCTCGCCCTGCACGTGACGTTCGCAACGGGAGATCTCGTCAGACCGCTGTTGGGGCTCGACATGCCTCTGGGCCTCTGGGCCCTGCCGGAGGCCGCTGTGGATGGGCCGCTGCCGCAGAACGCCCTGTGCGGCCTCAACCTGGGTCTGAGCCTGCGGACGGGCCGCCGGACGCCCGTGAAGTGGTTCTATGGAAGCCCCGATGAACGGGCGTTCCAGGAGCGGTTGGGCATCACGATGCGGGCGATGCGTGGCTGCAGGGCCGTGCGCGAGGGCAGGGTGCTGTGGGTCGGCGGGACCGCGCCAGGCTTCTACCGTCTGGAGACCGTCCCTGAGTTGCCGCTACGGATAGACCGTGCACCCCTGGAAGTTCTCTTCGATGCGCTGTCGCAGGTGGACGAAGCAGGCGTCACGCATCGCCTGGCCGAAATGGACGAGCCCTTGGATATGCCAAGGGAGGATCTGCGGTCCACCATCAGACTCGAGATAGCACTCGAGCGCCTGGCAGAGGGCTACGATGGGGTCGCGCTGCGCTGCTGGCCGGAAGTGCCCGAGCGCGCGGGCACGATGGCCTGCGCCGCCTTCGCGCGCCTGGCCGATCGCGGCTGCCCGTACGCCTGCGAGGGCGACCTTGCCGGACTGGCGTCCATGCTCGCAGTGGCCGCTGTGACCGGCGGCCCGGCTGCGCTGCTCGACCTCTCGCACGCCGATGACGAGGGATTGATGTTCTGGCACTGCGGCAACACGGCGCGCTCGTGGGCCGATGGCGCCACACGCCTCGTACCACACTTCAACCGCGGCCTGCCCGCTGTGCGCGACATGCGCCTGGCGCCCGGCCAGGTCTGCGGACTGCGGTTCCTGGAATCGAGAAAGGCCGCGGTGTACGCCGGGGCCGTGCTCGGACGGGCTCGCGGCTACGACGGCGCCGCGGGCTGGATCGGGCACCTGCGGTGGGCAGGCGAGCCAGCCAGCCCGAGCGGATTCCTGGCAAGCGTCCTCAACCGGCGCCTTCCTCATCACCTGGCATGGGGACGAGGCGACGAGGAGGAAGCGCTGCTGGAGATGTGCTCCTGGCTGGGACACGAGCCGCTGCCGCTCGACCCAGAGGATAGGCTGCTCAGGTGGACCTCCGATGCGCCTTGACCCAGGGGCGCTGCGCCGTCTCGATACCCTGTGGCTACGGGATACCACGCCGTCCGGAGCGCGGTTCACCACCGAAGCGGGAACGCTGCAGGCTGAGATCTACGCGCCAGGAATCCTGCGTCTGCGCCTGTCTACCGGCCCTGAGATTGAGAGGCCGGACTACGGTCTTCTCGCGGCAAACCCGGAGCCGCCCTCGCGCATAGGATTCTCAGAAGACGCCGGCGTCTATCGTCTCGAGGCCGGCGGGATGGCAGGAGAGGATGGAGCCGAGCCGGGCTCCATCAGCCTGGAGCTGCGCGCCAATCCCCTTCGTCTGCGCCTGATGCGCCGCGGCGTCACGCTCCTTGAGTCAAGCGGCGACGCGCACATACGGGGCGGCCTGCGCCTTCCGGCTGTGGCGGTCGAATCCGGAGACGGCGGGGAACCGGGGTGGTTCCTGAACCTGGGCCTGCGCTCAGGCGAGCCGGTCTATGGGCTGGGCGAGAAGTTCGGGCCGCTCGATCACCGGGGGCAGTTGATAACTTCGTGGAACGAGGACGCACTCGGCGTAAACAGCGAGCGCTCGTACAAGAACATCCCCTTCGCGTGGAGCCCTCAGGGGTGGGCCCTGTTCGTCCACACCACGGGGCGCGTCACACACGGCGTGGGCTATCCGCAGTGGTCGCAGCGCAGCTACGTGCTCCGCGTGGACGACCCCACGCTCGACCTCTTCCTGTTCGCGGCCGACTCACCGGCCGCGCTGCTGGAGCGCTTCACGCACCTGACCGGCCGCGCGCCACTCCCTCCGCGCTGGAGCTACGGGGTCTGGATGTCACGCTGCTACTACCGCACGCCCGACGAGGCGCTCGATGTCGCGCGCACCCTGCGTGAGAGGCGCATCCCTTGCGACGTGCTGGTGCTCGATGGCCGCGCATGGCTTGAGGTCGAGACGCGCTACGGATTCGAGTGGGATGCCGAACGGTACCCCGATCCCAACGCTTTCATCGGCCGGCTCAAGGCACTGGGCTTCCGCCTGTGCCTGTGGGAGTACCCGTACGTATCGGTGCACAACCCGCTCTTCGCGCGCCTGGCTGAGAAGGGATACCTGCTGCGGCGCGCCTCTGGCGAGCCCTACATCTATGAGTGGGACCCTGAGCCATTCGGGATGCTGCTTGCCCCGCTGCCACACAGCGGAATGGTGGATTTCACGCACCCCGAGGCCTTCGCCTGGTTCCGCGACGCGCACAAAGACCTGTTCGAGCAGGGCGTGGACGTCTTCAAGACCGACTTCGGAGAGCAGGTCCCAGAAGACGCGGTTGCCGCGAACGGCGAAGCGGGCCGGCGCCTGCACAATGTCTACCCCCTCCTCTTCAACCGGTGCGCCTACGAGGCGAGCCAGCGCTACGCACCGGGCGGCGCGCTGGTCTGGGGCCGCTCGGGCTGGACCGGCAGCCAGCGCTACCCGATCCAGTGGGGCGGCGACCCGCAGGCCGACTGGGAAGGCCTGGCAGCCAGCGTGCGCGGGGGGCTGTCCTGGGGGATGAGCGGCGCGCCTTTTCACAGCCACGACATCGGCGGCTTCTATCACCAGAGGCCCGGCGCATTGCCTGATCCCGAGCTCTACGTGCGCTGGATGCAGGCAGGCGTCATGGCGTCCCACACGCGTTTCCATGGGACGAGCCCCCGCGAGCCGTGGTTCTACGGCGACGAGGCCGAGCGGATCGTGCGACGGTGGCTGGAGTGGCGCTACCGGCTGATTCCCTACATCGAGGCGTGCGCGCAAGAGGCGCAGCAGACCGGCATGCCGGTTGCGCGCGCGATGCCTCTCGCCTTCCCTGAGGACGCGGCGGCGTGGGCGTTCGAGCACCAGTACATGCTGGGGCCGTCACTGTTGGTTGCCCCGGTGCTCTCTCCCGATGGAGACGTCACGCTGCACCTCCCCAAGGGTGGATGGTACGACCTGTCAAGCGGCGAGCGCATCGAGGGCCCGCGCACGCTCCGGCGCACGATGCCGCTTGAGGAGATGCCTGTCTACGGCCGCGAAGGCCACTCCCTACCGCTGGGCCCCGCGGTGCAGCATACCGGAGAACTGGACGAAGCGGCACGGATCAATGAGATCTGGATCTTCGGTGCCCCGAGCCAGAAGGCGAGGGCAGATCTCAGCGGCCTCCCCAAGGGAACGCGCCTGCGCCACTTCTAGAAGAGAACCGCCCGCACGCGTCGAATCGTCTTCCGCCCGCAGCGCGCGAGTATAATGGTGTGCGGTGCGGCCCTGGGCGTGCAAGTTCAATGGAGGTGGTTGAGATGAACATCAGCCGTGTCCCGATCGCGCTGGCGCTCGCGCTGGTGCTTCTCTGCGTGGGCGTCGCGACCTCAGCCCCGGCCAGGCAGGAGATCGTCATCGGCAACGAGGCCGACGTCACGATCTTCGATCCGATCCGCATCCAGGAAGCCCCCACGAGCTTCGTGGCCGACATGGTCTACGATCCGCTCGTGCGGAGAACGCTCGACGGCAAGATCGGCCCGGCCCTCGCCGAGAGCTGGAAGACGTCTCCTGACCGCCGGACCTGGACCTTCAACCTGCGCAAGGGCGTCAAGTTCCACGACGGCTCGGAGTTCGACGCCTCGGTCGTGGAGTGGCACTTCAAGCGGGCGCTCGACCCCAAGGAGGGCAGCGTCTTCCGGCGGCAGTTCATGGTGATCGAGAGCATCAAGGTGCTCGACCGGCACACGATCGCCTTCACCCTGACCGAGCCCAACGTCGCGTTCCTGGAGTTCGTCCTGCTCACGAACGGCGGGTACATCCCGAGCAGGAAGGCGTACGAGACTCTGGGCGAGGAGTTCCCGTTCAGGCCCATCGGCACAGGGCCGTTCCGGTGGGCGCAGTGGGTCCAGGGCCAGCGTGTGGTCCTGGAGCGAAACCCAGATTACTGGGGGACTCCGCCAAAGCCGGACCGTCTTATCATCCGCCCTATCACCGACGTCAACACGGGAATCATCGAGCTGGAGACCGGCGGCGTGCACTACATCATGCGCGGCAGCCGGGAGGATCTTGACCGTCTGTCCAAGGACAAGCGATTTGTCGTACACCGCGTGCCGACCTACCGCGTCCGGTTCATCTCGATGAACTCGGTGCGGCCGCCGTTCGACGACATACGCGTGCGCAAGGCGGTCAACCACGCGCTCAACGTGCCTGAGATAACGAACGCCCTGACCGGCGGCATGGCGATCCCGGTGGACACCATCCTCCCGGTGGAGAGCCCGTTCCACCCCGCACGCGGGACCTACACGACGTACGACACCACCCCACAGAAGGCGCGTGCGCTGCTGGCGGAGTCCGGATGGCGCCCGGGCCCTGGCGGCGTCCTACAGAAGGGCGACCAGACGCTGCGGTTCCTGCTGCACTCGCCGAACGGCAGGTACTACATGGACAAGGAGATATCCGAGGTCATCTGCAACCGTCTGCGCGCCGTGGGCATCGAGTGCCGCGTCAAGGTGATGGACTGGGCGGCGTTCCTGGCCGAGGTGCGCGCCGGTAAGTACGAGGCCGCCTTCCTGGGATGGAACCAGTCGAGCGGCGAGCCCTCGCTGTTCTTCGATCCGCTGGTCGCGACCGGCGGGCGGGGCAACTACGGCGGCTTCAGCGATCCGGCGCTGGATGCCGTGCTCAGGGAAGGGCTGATAGCGTTCTCGGAGGGCCGGCGCAAGCTGCTTTACGCCAGGGCCACCGACATCGTGAACAAGAACGCCTGGTACGTGCCGCTGAACAACGAGTTCAAGGTCGCGGTCACGACCTCGCGCATGGGGGGGTACGTCCACAGCGCGGCGCGCAACGACTTCACGACGATGTTCCTCAAGTGATGGCGTAGCCTAGGCGCTGCTCCAGTTCGCTTGAGATGTGGCGGTACATCGTCCGCAAGTTCCTGGCCGCGATCCCGGTCCTGCTGGGCGCGGCGCTGCTGGCGTTTCTCATTCTCCACCTGAGCCCGGGAGATCCGGCCCGGCTGGTCGCAGGCGAGAGCGCGTTCGAGGAAGACGTCCTGTTGATCCGCAAGAAGCTGGGCTTGGACCAGCCGTTCCTGGTCCAGTATCTCAGGTTCGTCGGCAGCAGCCTGCGGGGAGAGTTCGGGCGCTCGCTCCGGACCGGAAGACCGGTGCGGGACGAGGTCGCGGCCAGGTTTCCCCATACGTTCGAGCTGGCGGTCGCCAGTCTCATCCTATCCATCGGCATAGGGGTAGTCGCCGGGGTCGCGGCCGCGATCCGGCCGAACACCGCGTACGATTACGGCGCCACGCTCGTGGCGCTTGCCGGAATATCAACGCCGGTCTTCTGGCTGGGACTGCTCCTGATGCTCCTGTTCTCCTACTACCTGGGCTGGCTGCCGGCCTCGGGCCGCGGGGGCCCGCTGTGGACGCTGGCAGGACTGCAGTCCATCATCATGCCCGCCATTGCGCTGGGCACGCCGTCGGCTGCCATCATCGCCCGCCTGACCCGGAGCAGTCTGCTCGAAGTGCTGAGGCAGGATTACGTGCGAACCGCCAGGTCGAAGGGGCTGATAGAGCGCGCCGTGATTGGCCACCATGCGCTGCGAAACGCGCTGATCCCGGTCGTGACCGTGGTCGGGCTCCGGCTGGGGGCCTTGCTCGGCGGGGCGGTCATCACGGAGCAGGTCTTCTCCTGGCCTGGGATCGGGACGCTCATCGTGACCGCCATCAACACGCGAGACTACCCAATGGTCCAGGGAACGATGCTGATCGCGGCGCTGGTCTTCGTCGTGGTCAACCTGTGCGTGGACCTGGCGTACGCGTTGGTAGACCCGCGCATCCGCTATGAATAGCGCGGGGTTTCTGCGCCGGCTGTTCCGGCGGCGCCTGGTGATCCTCGGCGCGGTGCTGGTGTTGGGATTCCTGCTGGTGAGCATCGCGGCGCCCCAACTGGCTCCGGGGGGTTACGACGAGCAGGATCTGCATCGCCGCCTGCAGCCGCCGTCGTCGGATCACCCGATGGGGACCGACATGCTGGGCCGGGACCTGCTGGCGCGCATCGTGTGGGGTGCCCGGATCTCGCTCATGGTGGGCTTCCTGGCCATGGGCCTGGGGTTCACGTTCGGCTCGCTGCTGGGCCTCTTCTCGGGCATGTACGGCGGCGTGGTAGACCGCGCGGTGATGGGCGCGATGGACATCCTGCTGGCGTTCCCGGGCATCCTCCTGGCCCTGGCAGTGGTCGCAGCACTTGGGCCAGGGCTCTACCAGGTCATGATCGCGGTGGGCGTGAACCAGATCCCATCGTTCGCGCGTCTGGTGCGGGGATCGGTGTTGTCCGTGCGCAAGCACGAGTACGTCGAAGCGGCGAGGGCGGTCGGCGCGTCTGACCCGCGCATCATGCTGCGGCACGTTGCGCCGCAGGTCATCGCGCCGGTGATCGTGCTGGCCTCTCTCGACGTCGGCACCGCGATCCTGGCCTCGGCCGGGCTTTCTTTCCTGGGTCTGGGCGCCCAACCGCCGCTGCCGGACTGGGGCGGCATGATAAACCAGGGGCGGGCGTTCCTGCGCAGCGCCTGGTGGGTGGGCGTCTTCCCGGGGCTGGCGATCATGCTGACCGTGCTGGGATTCAACCTGGTGGGAGACGGGTTGCGCGACGCCCTCGATCCGCGGTTGCGGCAGGCGTAGGAAGAAGCCGGCCCCGATCTCTCGAGCCCTCACATGCCATTTGTCAAAGACCTCTTGCATTTCGGAGAAACGTCTTGCAGAATCAACGTGCGGGGGGTGATCTCGGATGAAGACCACGGTGACCGCAAGAGGCCAGACCGTTATTCCCGCGAAGGTCCGGCGGGCCCACCGGATCACGCGGCAAACGAGACTGGAATGGGTGGACGACGGAGAAACAATCCGGGTCGTTCCCCTTCCCGAGAATCCCATCGCCGCCGCCCGCGGCGTCACCAAGGGCCTCCGGCGGGCGCTGTTGGCCGAACGTAACCGAGAGCGCCGGCGTGGCTGATTGTTACGTCCTCGATACATCGGCACTCCTGGCCTTCCTCGGCGATGAGCCAGGCGCCGACAAGGTGGAGCGTTTGCTCGAAGGCGCCCGCGACAGCCGGTGTCATTTGCTCTCGTGCTCGATCACGCTGATGGAGATCTTCTACACTGCCATGCGCGAGAAGGGCGAGGATGAGGCCATCAAGATACTGGCGCTGGTGAAGGCCTGGCCGATCGAATGGGTTGACCCTGACGAGAAAGTGCTACTACAGGCCGGAAGGCTGAAAGCAGCGTATCGTCTCTCGGTCGCCGATGCCCTGATTGCCGCCGTTGCAAGGACGAGGGGCGCAATCCTCGTGCACAAGGATCCGGAACTGGAGACCTTGAGGGGGAATGTGAGACTCTTGGGCTTGCCCTTCAGGACAACACGCTAGGCGATAGCCCGCAGCAGCGGTCCACCCCGCCGCGCTCAGGCGATGGCCCGCAGTAGCGCATCGGCGTCCTCGGGCGCGTTGTAGACGTGCGGTGACACCCGTATCCCGTGCGGTCGCAGCGAGACGACTACGTTCCGCTCCAGGAGGCGCCGGTGCAGCGCCTCGTCCCGTGCGCTATCGCCGGTGGTGAAGCTCAGAATCGTCGAGCGCGTCCCCGGGGCCAGCGACGACGTGATCGTCATCCCAAGCCGCGCCAGTCCGGGGATGAGACGGTCGAGTAGCTCCGTGATGTGCGCGTGCGTGCGCTCGATGCCCGACTCCAACAGCAGCCCGAGCGAACTCTCCAGGACCAGCAGGGCCGCGGTGGCCTCGCTGCCGACCTGGTAGCGCATCGCGTCCTCCTTCCATACAAGATCGGGCCGGGCGACCATGGAGGTCTTCACGCCCGCCTGGCCGGCGCGGTCCGGGGGAAGCGAGGGCATGGCGTCCCTGCGAACGTACATGAGGGCGGTCCCTGGGATGCCGAGCAGCCACTTGTAGCATCCGGCCACCAGCACATCCGCGCCCATCTCCTTTACGTCCACCGGCGTGACGCTCAAACTCTGGATCGCGTCAACGACGAGCAGGATTCCGCGCGGGCGGCACAACCGGCCGAGCCGGCCTACGTCGCACCGATAGCCCGAGGTCCACTCCACGTGGCTGATGGACACGACGCGCGTCCGGCCGTCAATGCGCTCGATCAGCGCGTCCATGTCCACCTGTCCGTTGGGCGCCGGCGTCATGCGCGCCTCGACTCCCCGGCGCGCGAGATTGAGCCATGGGTAGACCACGCCCGGGTACTCGCACTCCGGCAGGACCACGTTGTCGCCGCTCCGCCAGTCCACCGCGTTGGCCACAATGCCCACGCCGTCGGATGTGGACGGGACGAACGTGATCTCGGACGGATCGCAGTTGATCGTCTCCGCCAGTGAGCGACGCAGAGGTCCGAGATCATGTTCCTGGGCACCCGGCCGGTAGCGCAGGAGGCGGCGTGATTCAGGAAGGCGCACGCCGCGGTCAGCGGGAACTCGACTCGGCGCAGGTATTCTAGATCATGGCTCACGGTGTCCGGCTCCTTTGATGTGGGAAACGCCGTTCGGATTCTACTTCGTTTCCATCCCTGCTTCCTGCCCACCTGCCAGTTCGCGGTCCATTTCCTCAGCCGTCCCACAAGCAATTGACACAGCGTCTCGATATTGTATACTAAATTGTGCACAAATCTACGTCCACGACTGCCAGCCCGGGAGCAAAGATGCCCCAGCGACGCAAAGCGGCTACCAGCGGCCCCCCCACCACGTCGAGGCGCCGCTCCACTACGCCGAGCAATCCCTCCGCCACGTTGAAGGAACACGCCTACTCCCGCCTGCGCGCCGAGATCCTCAACGGCCTGATCACACCCGGCGCCGGCCTTCAGGAAGCCGATCTCAGCCGGCGACTTGGGATCAGCCGCACGCCGTTGCGCGAGGCCATCTGCAGACTTGCCGAAGAAGGCTTGGTCGAGGTCCTGCCCTACCGGGGCGCCCGCGTCGTCCGCCTGGACAACGACCACCTCGACGATCTGTTCCAGGTCCGCGAGATCGTGGAAGGATTGGCCGCGCGCCTGGCAGCAACACGGATGTCGAAGCAGGACGTGGCGAAGAGCAGGCGCAGCCTGAAGGTCCGGCTGCGTGAGACCGACCGGAGGACCTCCGTCTACCGGGCGCCGACCCTGGACTTCCACCAGGAGCTGCTGCGCGCATCCGGAAACCGGCTGCTCATCGACATCGCCGGCCGTCTTTACGCGCGCCTGTCCCTGGCGCGCGCGGTCTCCGGCGCCTTTCGCGAGCGCGCCGCCGACGCAGCGCGCGAGCACCTGGCAGTCCTCGACTCAATCGCGCAGCGCAAAGCCGACACCGCAGAGAGGCTGACGCGCCGGCACGTCCGGCGATCCCACGAGAACCTCCTTCGCTACCTGGAGGAGCTCAGCCGCGAGCAGGAGCGAACGTGGACGGAGTAACAGAGTATCTGAGCCCCCACGTCCGGCGGCCGGAGGCCCGCGCGGGGTTCAATCTGCCGGCAGACATCATAGTGTGCGACTGCACCGCCCGTGAGGGTGAGCAGGCTGCCGCGGTAGACTTCGGCGCCGACCTGAAGGTGGAGCTGATCCGGCTGCTGGACGAGATCGGCGTCCCCCAGGCGCAGGCGGGATACCCGGCCAAGTCGCCGCTGGACGGGGAGACCGTCCGCAGAGTGCGGCGGCTTGGGTTGCGGATCAGGGTCGAGGTCATCGCGCAGGTCTTCGACCCCAACTGGCGCGATGAGGTTGACGCGGCCGTCGCGTGCGGGCCCGACATCGTGGACATCCAGCTCCCCTGCTCCGACCGGCGGTTGCTGCTCCTGCACAAGATGACCCGCGGGGAGATGCTGGACCGCGCAGTCGAGGCGATCCGCCGCGCACGCGGCCGTGCGCCCGTCGTCCGCTTCGCACCCACCGACACCACCCGTGCGGATCTCGACTACGTCCGCGCCCTGTACCGTGCGGCGCTGGATGCCGGCGCCGACCGCCTGTCCCTGGCCGACACGGCCGGGGCGATGTTCCCACCGGCCATGCGCTGGCTCGTGGGCGAGCTCACGCGCGAGTTCACGGTCCCCCTTCAGGTGCACTGCCACAACGACTTCGGGCTGGCCCTGGCCAACACGCTGGCCGCGGCCGAGGGCGGGGCCTCCATCCTCGACGCGACGGTGAACGGCCTGGGCGAACGGTCCGGCAACGCGTGCCTGGACGAGCTCGTCGTGGCCCTGGAGGCGTTCTACGGCGCGCGCACCGGCGTCCGGACCGAAGGTCTGTACCGGCTGGCACATCTGGTCTCGAAGTGGACGGGCATCCCTGTCCCGACCCACAAGCCCCTTGTAGGGGACAGCGCGTTCGCGCACAAACTGGAAGGCCACGTGCGCGGGGTGCTGACCTCGCCGCCGCTGTACGAACCCCTCCCGCCGGAGACGGTCGGCAACAGGCGGCGCATACCCATAGGCAAGTACAGCGGTGTGCACGCCGTCCGCTACCGGCTCGGGCAGGCCGGGATAGACGTAACCGAGGAGCAGGCCCGAAAGGTCCTGGACGCCCTGGGGAAGGTCTGGGAGGAGACGCGGGCCAGCAGCCTCTCAGACGACGCCTTCCTGTCTCTGGCCGAGGAGACGCTGTGCCGATGCCCGGACTGACGATCGCCGAGAAGATCCTGTCAGAGCGAAGCGGGCGCGAGGCCCGCGCAGGGGCGTTTGTGGTAGCGGAAGTTGACGTGTTGATGGCGCACGACGGCAATCGGCCGCTGGTCATAGACACGCTCGGGGAACTCGGGTTCGACCGGCCGGCCCGTCCCGAGAGGCTGGTCCTGGTGCTGGATCACGCGGTGCCGCCGCCGACCTCCGTGGTGGCGAACATCCACGCCCGAATGCGGGCCTTTGCCCGGGAGCACGGCGCCCATCTTGTAGAAGCGGGCGACGGCGTCTGCCACATCGTCCTGCCCGAGCGCGGCTACGTGAGGCCCGGGGATCTCGTCGTGGCCTCGGACTCCCACACCACGACGATCGGTGCGGTGAACTGCTTCGCGACCGGCATGGGCTCGTCCGACATGGCACTGGCGGCGGCGAAGGGCGCGGTGTGGTTTCGGGTCCCGACGACCCTGCGCATCGTGCTGACCGGCCGTCTGGGCACCGGCGTCGCCGCCAAGGACGCCGCGCAGTACCTCGTCCGCCGCCTCGGGCTGCACCGCTGCAACTACCGGACGCTGGAGTTCGAGGGCCCCGGCATCGAGGCGATGGGCATGGACGGCCGCTTCGCGATGGCCAACGTCGCCGTCGAGCTTGGCGCCAAGTGCGGCATCTTACCGGGCGACGCCGTGCTCAGGGTCTGGCTGGAGCGGCGGCTGATCGGCCCACTCAAGTTTGTCGCGTCCGACCCGGGCGCGGTCTATGAAGAGAGCTTCGAGTTCGACCTTGGCGCACTGGCCCCACAGGTGGCCCGGCCGCACTCTCCCGCCGATGTTGTGGACGTCGCCGAGGTCGAAGGAATCTCGGTGCAAACGGCCTTCATCGGCACCTGCAGCGCCGGCCGATTGGAGGACCTGCGGGCGGCGGCGCAGGTGCTCGCGGGTCGCAGCGTCGCGCGCGGCGTGCGGCTGGTCGTCGCCCCGGGCTCCGCCGAGATCCACCTGGCCGCGGTCCGCGAAGGGATCGTGGAGACACTGCTGGCAGCCGGGGCAGCGCTGGTGCCGCCCGGGTGCGGGCCGTGCGCGGGCGTCTCCCAGGGGGTTCCGGGCGACGAAGAGACGGTGGTGGCCACCTCGCCCCGTAACTTCCGCGGCCGGATGGGCAATCCCAAGGCGCGCATCTTCCTGGCCTCGCCGGCCACCGTCGCGGCGTCCGCGGTCGCCGGCGCCATTACCGACCCGAGACGCTACCTTAGCTGAGGGAGAAGCCGTGATCATCAGCGGGCGCGTGCACCGAGTCGGCGACGACGTCAACACCGACTACATCATCCCGGCGCGGTATAAGAGCCGCACGGAGGACATCGCGTCCCTTGTGCCGGTGCTCTTCGAGGACCTGGATCCCACGCTGGCTTCCCGGATCCGGCCGGGCGACCTCGTGGTGGCCGGTCACAACTTCGGCATGGGCTCGTCACGGGAGACCGCCCCGCGCCTGCTGCGCGCCGCCGGCGTCGGCGCCGTGTTGGCCCGTTCATTCGCACGGATCTTCTTCCGTAATGCGGTGAATGTCGGCCTGGCGGTGATCGAGTGCGATACCGAAGCGATCGCCGACGGTGACGAGGTGGAGGTGGACCTGGAGTCGGGCTCTGTCAGAGTCCCTGCCCGTGAGGTCGCCGTGACGGCACAGCCGCTACCCCGGCTGATGCTCGACATCCTGCGGGCCGGGGGGATCAAGGGCTACCTGGAGGCCCAGGGCAGAGGCACGGGAGAGAATCGAGTATGAGCAGCCCGGCGGGCGTGGTCCTCGTGCTCCTCATCGGAGCGGCCGGCGGCTATGCCGGCCTGCGGCTCCGCCTGCCTGCGGGCGCCCTGCTGGGAGCGCTGCTGGCCGTCCTGTTGGCCCACGCGCTGATCCCGACACTGCCGGCCATAGACCCGACCATCCGGCGTTGGCTCCAGATCCTGGTGGGCACGGCCCTTGGCTCGCGCGTGTCGGCGGATACGGTGCGGCGGTTGCGCAGGGCGGTCCCCGTGGCCGCGCTGGTGGTCGCCGCCACGATAGCAGGGACGCTGGTGGGCGGTGCCGTTGTAGCCAGTGTCCTCAACATTGACCGCGGGACCGCGCTGCTCGCCAGCACTCCCGGCGGTTTGCCCGAGATGGTGGTGATGGCCGACGCGCTGGGCCGCGACGTTCCCACGGTGGTGGTTATCCAGCTCGTCCGGATCATCCTGACGCTGATCGTCGTGCTGCCGTTGGCTCGCCTCTTCATGGTCCGGCACGGGGCGGAGCCGTCGTGAGTCTGCTGCTGACGCTGGCCGCAGGCGTTGCAGGAGGCTGGCTGGGCATGTGGCTGGGCCTCCCCGCCGGCGCGCTGGTCGGATCAATGGTCGCCGCCGGTTCCCTGCGCCTGCTGGGCGGGCCGGTCCAGGAGATCCCCGCGGGAGTGCGCCGCGGGGCTCAGATGGTGATAGGCGCGGCTCTGGGCGTCTCTTTCGGCTGGAGTCAGCTAATGATCGGCCGGATGCTCTTTCCGGCCCTCCTCCTGGCGGCGGTGCTGTTCAGCTTCTCTTTCGTCCTGGCGGGGGTGATGGTGCGGCAGACCGGGTGGTCCTGGTCCGCGGCGCTGCTCTCTACGGCGCCCGCGGGCATGACCGAACTCTCGCTGTCGGCCGACGCGATGGGGCTGGACGCGTCCGTGGTGGCGACCATCCACCTGGTGCGCCTGACAACAGTGATGACGGTGGTCCCCTGGCTCGTACGCTGGCTGGGATGAAGGAGGCGGGTGAAGTGGACAAGCGGGAATGGCTGCGCCGGCGCCTGGCAGAGGGCCCCATCCTCATGGCGCCCGGCGCGTTCGACGCCCTCAGCGCCAAGGTCGTGGAGTGCTGCGGGTTTGAGGCCGTCTACGTGAGCGGTGGGGCAATCTCGCGGAGCCTCGGGTTCCCGGACCTGGGCCTGGTGACCGCCTCGGAGATGCTGGAGCGCATCGCCCGCATATGTGAGGCCACCGACCTGCCGGTGATCGCGGACGCCGACACCGGCTACGGCAACCCACTCAACGTCCACCGAACCGTGCGCGAGTGGGAGCGCGCCGGCGCAGCCGCGCTGCAACTCGAGGATCAAGTGACGCCGAAACGGTGCGGCCACTACGCGGGGAAGGCCCTGATCTCCACCGGCGACATGGTGCAGAAGATCCGGGCCGCCGTGGAGGCGCGCCGCGAGGGGACGCTAATCATCGCCCGCACCGACGCGCGGGCCCCAGAGGGTCTGGACGGTGCGCTGGCGCGCGCGCGGGCCTACGGCGAAGCGGGCGCCGACGTGCTCTTTGTTGAGGCTCCCGAATCCCTGGCGGAGATCGAGACGATCGCCCGGGCCCTGCCCGGGCCGCTGATGATCAACATCTTCAAGGGCGGCAAGACGCCCGTTGTGCCGACTGGCGAGCTGGACCGGATGGGCTACCGGCTGGCGATCTTTCCGAGCGAGCTCCAGCGGGCCGCAATCTACGCCATGCTCGAGTGCGGGCGGCACCTGCGGGAGACGGGAACCGTTGAGGACTTCGCGCCGGTGGTTTCATTCCGGGATCGTGAGGCGATAATCGATGCCGGCCGTTGGGCCTCGATGGGCGACCGGTACGCGACGCCGCCTGTGGGAGGCTGAGGGAGATGGCACATGCCGGGGGGAAGGGCACGGTCGCGATCACGCGCCGCCTGGCCGAATGGGTAGCGGCGCTCCGCCTGGAAGAGGTCCCCGACGACGTGGTCCGTCACGTCAAGCTGGGTTTGCTGGACACGCTGGGTTGCGGGCTGTTCGGCAGCACCCTTCCCTGGGGACAGACGGTAATCAGGTTTGCCGGCACGCTGGGCCGCGGCGAGGAGGCCACGGTCTGGGGCGACGGGTCCCTTCTGCCGGCTGCCAACGTTGCGCTGGCCAACGGTACGCTCGTCCACGCGTTCGAGATGGACGACCTCCACGCCAGCGGGGTGCTCCATCCGGGCTCGGTGACGGTCACGGCGGCGATGGCCGTGGCGGAGCGCCGGGAGCGTGGCGGCGGCCCGCCTGCAGACGGCCGCAGCCTTTTGGGGGCGCTGGTGGCGGGCTACGAGGTCGGCGCACGCATCGGCGTGGCCTGCGGCTACGCCAAGCTGCGCAAGGGGTTCCACCCCGCGGCCACCACCGGGGTGTTCTGCGCAGCGGCGGCGGCCAGCCGCATCCTGGGATTGGACGCGGACGCCACGCAGGACGCCCTTGGCACGGCGGGCACCCAGGCCTCCGGCCTGATGGCGGCGCAGTACGGGTCTATGGTCAAGCGCATGCACATGGGCCTCAGCGCCCAAAGCGGCATCTACGGTGCCGACCTGGCGGCGATGGGGTTCCGGGGGGTGCGCGAGGTGATCGAGGCGCCCTACGGCGGCTTCCTGAGCACGCTGGTGGGCGACGCCGCCGACCCGGCGTTCATCCTGGAAGGCCTGGGAGAGCGCTATGAGTTGATGGGAACCGGCTTCAAGGTCTACCCGTCGTGCGGCAGCTCGCACACCACGATTGATGCGCTGCTGGCCATCCGGGAACGCTGCCCGGATCTGAGCCCGGAAGCGGTCGAGTCGGTCGTGGTGCGGACCACCACGAGCACCCGGGACCACGTCGGGTGGCCCTACGTACCCGACACCGTTACATCTGCGCAGATGAATCTCCCCTACACCGTCGCCGCCCTCCTGGCAGACGGCGCGCTCACGGTCGAGTCCTTCGCCGAGCACCGGCTCCGCGAGCCCAGGCTGGTCGCCCTGGCGGAGAAGGTGCACGTGGAGGCCGACCCCGACCTGGACCGGATGGGACGTGACCACCGGCACACCGTGCGCGTCACGATTCGCCTGACCGACGGCCGACAGTTCGAGGATTCCCGCACCCACGCCCGCGGAACCGCCCGGGTGCCGATCTCGGCCTCCGATCTGGAGGCCAAGTTCACCGATCTCGCCGGGCGCGTGGTCGGCGACGATCAGGCGGCAGCGATCCGAGAGATGGTGGAAGACCTGGAACATCTGCCCACCGTATCTCCACTGGGAGATCAGATGGTGAGACCGCCGGAGTAGACGGCGAAAAGGGAGGCAGGGCGATGAAGCAGAGAGGGATGGGAGTGACGGTTCTGGTCGTCGTCGCGCTGGCGCTGAGCGGAGCGGCCATTGCAGGGCCCGCGTGGCAGCCCACTGCGTCGGTGGAGCTGGTCCCTGCGGGCGATCCCGGGGGTGGTTTGGACCTTCACGCGCGCATCATCGCGGAGGTCTTCCGCAAAGAGAAGATCCCGCCCACCCGGTTCATCATCAACAACATGGGCGGCGCCGGCGGCAACACGGCCCGCTCCTACCTGGCGCAGAAGCGCGGCGACCCGCACGTGCTCGTGCTGGAGAGCAACCGGGCATACCTGGCCGAGCTGCTGGGAACCACGAAGCTCAGGGTGAACAAGGACTTCCTGGCGGTGGCGCGCCTGACCGCGGACTACATCGTCTGGGCCGTACGCAAGGACTCGAAGTTCAAGACCGCTAAAGAGGTGCTGGACGCTGTCAAGCAGGATCCCGCATCGGTCAGCTTCGGCGTCGGCACTGTGCCCAGCAACGACCAGTTCCACATCATCCGGGCGGCCCGCTCCGTCGGCGCCAAACCCGAGCAACTGCGCATCACGGCCTTCCGGGCCGGCGGGGACCTGATGGTTCAGTTGCTGGGTGGCCACGTCCAGGTCATCTCCACCGGGCTGTCGGAGGCCGTCACGCAGTTCGAGGCGGGAGAGGTACGCATCCTGGCGGTGACGGCGCCCAAGCGCCTCGGCGGCGCCCTGGCCTCCGTCCCGACCTGGCGCGACCAGGGGCTCGACCTGGTCATCGAGCACTGGCGCGGAGCCTTCGCGCCGCCGGAGGTCCCGCGTGAGGCGATCGCCTTCTGGGTGGATGCCTTTGCCACCATGCGGCAGGTGGAGTACTGGGAGGGGCTGCTGCGCCGCTACAGCCTCTTCGACGCGTTCCTTCCCGCAGACCGGTTCGCCCGGGCCCTGGAGAGCGAGCGTGAGCAGACGCAGGAGCTGCTGCGCGTGACGGGGTTCATCAAGTAGCGTCGGCGGGCGGGCCGGCAGGCCGGGATGCTGGGGGGTTGAGCCGATGGAGATGCGGGCGGATCGTGTCTTTGTGGCGCTGCTGCTGGTCATTTCCATAGCCTATGCTTTCGAAGCCACGCGGATCTTCAACCCCCCGGCGATCGCCGATCCGCTGGGACCGCGGGCCTTCCCCCAGTTCCTGGGGATCGTGGGTGTCGTCCTGTGCATCGCCATCCTCCTAGGGCGGCCGGCCGAGGACGGGTTGCCGATCACCCCGACGGTGTTGCGCGAGATGGCCAGCATCCTGGCCGCGCTGGCCGCCTACACGCTGCTACTGCCACGCCTGGGGTTCGTACTGGCCACCACCGGGCTACTGACGGCGGGGTTTGCCTATGCAGGGGCCCGGCGCCCTGTGATACCCGCCGTCATCTACGCCGTGCTGGTCCACCTGCTGTTCACGCGGCTGCTGGGGATGCGGCTGCCCACGGGCATCCTGCCGTGGCTGTAACGGGGAGGCAACCGTCGTGTCGGTGATCCCTCAACTGATGGCGGGCTTCTCGACGGCCCTCAACCTGGAGAACCTGCTGTCGGCCGTGCTGGGGTGCTTCCTCGGCACGATCGTCGGGATCCTGCCGGGACTGGGACCGTCCACCACCGTGGCGCTGCTGATCCCCGTGGCCTTCGCCGTGCGCCCGGATACCATGCTCATCATGATGTGCGGGGTCTACCTGGGTGCCATGTACGGGGGCTCGCTCACCTCGATCCTGCTCAAGGTGCCGGGCGAGGCATCCTCGGCCCTCACGGCGATCGACGGTTTCGAGATGGCCAGGCAGGGCCGCGCCGGCCAGGCGCTGGCCATCTCAGCCATTGGATCGTTCATCGGAGGCACCCTCTCCGTCGTCGCTCTGACGGTCGTGGCCCGCCCCATCGCCCAGGCCGCCCTGAGGTTCGGGCCGTCGGAGTACTTCGCCCTGATGGTCTTCGCGCTGGTGATGTCGGCTACTCTCATCGGGAAGTCGCTGCTGCGAGGGTTCCTGGCGGTGGTGCTGGGGATCATGCTGGCCGTGATCGGATCGGACCTCCAAACCGGCGTCCCGCGCTTTACCCTGGGCATCTCCGAGCTGCTCGACGGCATTGACGTGGTGATCGTCATAATCGGGGTCTTCGGGGTCGCGGAGGTGCTGTACTACCTTCTCCACGAGCGCCGCGTGCTCGGCGAGCGGCTGGCGCTGCGGGGCCGGCTGTGGCTGTCGCGCGACGACTGGCGGCGGTCGGCGCCGGCGGTCGGCCGCGGCAGCGTCGTGGGGTTCCTGGCGGGCGTGATGCCGGGCTCGGGCAGCACGCTGGGGTCGCTGCTGGCCTACGCGATGGAGGGCCGGTTCGGGAGGGCGCGGCGAACCCTGGGGACGGGCGCGATTGAAGGCGTGGCGTCGGTGGAGACGGCCAACAACGCCGCGACCGGGGGCGCGTTGATCCCTATGTTCACGCTGGGCATCCCCGGTTCCGGGACCACCGCCGTGCTCCTTGCCGTCCTGCTGATGTACGGCGTGCAGCCGGGGCCACGCTTAATGATCCAGCAGGCAGATCTCTTCTGGACTGTCGTGGCATCGCTGTATATCAGCAACATCATCCTGCTGATCATGAACCTGCCCATGATCCCGCTGTTCGTGAAGATCCTGGACATCCCGGCCAGGTTCCTGATGCCGGCGATCGGGGTCTTCGCCGCCGTCGGCGCCTACTCCATAAACAGATCCGTGGCAGACGTCTGGCTAGTGTTCTTCTTCGGCCTGCTGGGGTATACCATGCGGTGGGCAGGCATGCCGCCCGTGGCCCTGGTGCTGGGCATGGTGCTCGGCGACCGGCTCGAGCAGTCGCTGCGTCAGGCCTTTATCCTCAGTAACCGGTCGTTCGAATTCCTGCTGCGGCCGATCACCCTGGTCCTTCTATCCGTAACGGTGCTGGTGGTCGTGCTCGACATCGTGGCCAAGACCCGAGATCGGCGCCGCGCGGCAGCTGCCCCCGGCTCCCCAGGCTAGCCGGCCTCCACCGCCTTGATCGCCCTCTACCCCACGGCTGCCGCGGGTACGCTGGCGACGCCCGCGCGTGGATCAGACTGAGTCTCCGATCATTCTCAAGAACGCCGCGACGACTTGAGGATCAAAGTGCTTCCCCGCCTGCTCGCGGATGTAAGCGCGCGCCTTCTCGTCGTCCCAGGCCCTCCGGTAGGGCCGATCCGAGCGCAGCGCGTCCCACACGTCCACAACGGCGAAGATTCGCGCCGCCAGCGGGATCTGTTCACCCCGCAGCCCCTGCGGGTAGCCCGTGCCGTCCCACTTCTCGTGGTGGGCATACGGAATGTCAAGGGCCGGCCGCAGAAATGGGATGGGCAGTAGGCGACCTTCGGCATTGTCGCGTCTCCCTGGGGCTCTACCATAGAACACCCAGTGCACCTCAGTATACCTCAACCGCCGAGCAGGGCGGCAAGCGACGGGCCAGGAGCGGGATCGGCGGCGCCTCGCCGGGCAGGCCTCCAAGGAGCACAGGCCGCGGGCGCCGAAGGAAGTCTCACTTACTGGTGGAGTGCGAGGGAAGGGAGCGGTGAGTGGAATGCGTACAACCTTCGTGGGTGTTCTGCTGATCTGCGTCCTGAGCCTCAACCTTCTACCGGCGGCCGGCCAGGGAGCGATCCGCGTTATCGTCAACGGCGAGGAACTGGCCTTCGACGTACCGCCCGTCGAGGTGGGCGGACGGCTGCTGGTCCCGCTCCGGGGCGTCTTCGAGCGCCTGGGTGCCACGGTCTTGTGGGAGCCTTCCACGCAGCGCATCACCGCCGCAACGGCGTCCAGGACGATTGAGCTGGTAATGGGACGGCGTGAAGCCGCGGTGGACGGAAAGTTGGTCCTCCTCGACATTCCCCCTATGGTTGTCGGGGGCCGCACGATGGTGCCGCT
>VGFA01000025.1 GCA_016869025.1 Armatimonadota bacterium
CAGTTTGATCTCTCCGCTCTCGAGAAGCCGCGTAGCGCCGCCGGCGTCCTGTGCCCACCCCTCGAAGAGCACCATCCCGATCACCGCGCCCCGCTGGGCCCCGCACATGCGATCCCAGGTCACGGGCGGGCCGGAGTGCAGGACCATCCTGTCCTCCAGGCCGGGGATGACCTCTCCCGCCGGCAGGATGTCAACCAGGACCGGGTCCGCGGCGATGATGCGCTCCACGGCCTGTGCGTTCGCTGCGTCAATCGTCTGCTTGATGCTACTCACCGTGAACCTCCTCAGCGCGATCGCCTTCGATCAGATGGCATGCCACGTGCCGGTCCCCGCCCAGATGGCGCAGGGCGGGCATCTCGCGCGCGCACCGATCGAAGCCGTCCGGACACCTTCCGAAGAAGCGGCAGACCGTCGGGCTGGGATCCACCGGACTCTGCGGTTCGCCCGGCAGGCGTATACGTTCTCTCTTGGCGTTTGGATCGAACGTGGGGATTGCCGATAGGAGCGCGCGGGTGTACGGATGGTTGGGGCGAGAGAACACCTCTGCGGTGGGCCCGACCTCCACGATCCTGCCCGCGTACATCACCAGGACCTGTTCCGTGATCAGCCGGACCACGTTCAGGTCGTGGGATACGAAGAGGTAGGACATGCCCAAACGCCGGCGCAGTTCAGCCAGCAGGTGCAGGATGACCGCCTGCACCGAGACGTCCAGCGCGGAGGTGGGCTCGTCCAGGATCAGCAACCGTGGGGACACCGCGATGGCCCGCGCTATCCCGACCCGTTGCTGCTGCCCTCCTGAAAGCTGGTGGGGATAGCGCCCGAGCAGTTCGCCCGGGAGTCGCACCAGATCGGCAACCTCGGCCACGCGGCCCTGCAGCAAACGCCGTTCGCTCACCCCTGCCAGGTGGCGGATGGGATCGGCCACCGTGTCAAACGCGGTGAAGCGTGGGTTGAGACTGTCGGTGGGGTCCTGGAACACCATCTGTATCTTCGCCCGCTCGGGCCTGTACGCGAAGTGGGCGGATGGGATCGCGCCGATCTCCTGCCCCTCGAACCGTATCTCGCCGCTGGTGGGATCGAGCAGCCTGGTGACCAGGCGCACCAGTGTGGACTTGCCGCAGCCCGATTCACCCACCAGCCCGACGGACTCGCCTGCCCGCAGCGAGAACCCGACGCGGTCCACCGCGTGGACCATGCTTCGGGTGCCGCGCACCGGAAAGCGCTTGGACAGGTCGCGTACTGAAAGGATCGATGGTGCCGGCATTACAGGGGCCTCCGACAGGCCACGACGTGATCGGGCCCGACCACGACGCGAGGGAGCGGCGGCTGATCGCACTCGGGCGCAGCCCGATCGCACCTGAAGCGGAACCGGCACGGCGGAAGCTGGGCGCGGAAGTCGGGAATGGTGCCCGGTATGGTTACCAGATCCGAGAGGCCCACCGACGGCCGCGGCGAGGAGGCAATGAGCTTCGCCGTGTAGGGATGCCGCGGCGCCGCCAGCAGGGCTGCGGTCGGCGCCGTCTCGACAACGTGGCCCGCGTGCATCACGACGACGCGGTCGGCCCGTTCACCCAGGAGCCCCAGATCGTGCGAGATGAGAAGCGTCGCCATGTCGCTTCGGCGTGCCAGGTCTCCGATGAGCTCCAGCACCGCCGCTTGTGTGCACACGTCAAGGCCCGTGGCCGGCTCGTCGGCGATCAACAGCGAGGGCGAGCACGCCACGGCCATGGCGATCATGACGCGCTGGCACATCCCACCGGAAAGCTCAAAAGGGAAGGCGCCGTAGACGCGCCCTGGGTCAGGTATCTGCACCCCGGCGAGCAGATCGAGAGTCCGGGACCGGGCCGCGGCCGGTTGAAGGTCGGTGTGGTGCCGGATGACGTCCTCGATCTGCCAGCCCACGGGCCGGATTGGGTTGAGTGCGGCACGCGCCTGCTGAAATGTCATGGAGATCTCACTGCCGCGGTGGCGGCGAAGCGTACGTTCGTCCGCAGCAAGCAGGTCGGTTCCCTTGAAAATCACGCGTCCGGCCGTGACCCGCGCGGTCGGAGGAAGCACGCCCATGATCGCGAGCGCCGTGATGCTCTTGCCCGACCCGCTCTCGCCTACCAGGCCTACCGTTTCGCCCCACCCCACGGTGAATCCCACGCCGTCCAGCACCCTGACCGTCCCGTCGCGCGCGCGGAACTCTAGCGACAGATCTTCGACCGAGAGCAGCGGTCCTGCGCCCCGCATCACGAGCGCCTCCGAGGATCAATGAGGTCACGCAGGCCGTCGCCCATCAGGTTGAACGAAAGCACGGCGAGCATCAGGGCGATCCCTGGAAAGGTCGAAACCCACCACTCGCCCGACATCATAAACGCCGATCCATCGGACACCATGATGCCCCACTCCGCGGTCGGGGGCCGTACGCCGAGCCCTATGAACGACAGTCCGGCCGCGCTGAGGATCGCCCAGCCCATGTTCATCGAGGCCTGGACGATCAGCGTGGGCAGGCAGTTGGGGTAGATGTGAACGGCGAGAATCCGCCCCGGTGTGTTGCCGGCAAGGCGCGCCGCCTCGACGTATCCGGCGTTGCGGCGGACGTTCACCTCGGCGCGGGCGATCCGCGCATACGAGGGGAAGTTGATGAGGGCCACCGTGAGCACGATGTTCACCACAGAGGTCCCGACCGCGGCCATGATCCCCATGGCCAGCACGAAGAGCGGAAACGCCATGATCGTGTCCACGATGCGAGTCACGATCCGTTCGGTCCAGCCGCCGTAGAAACCGGCGGAAGCTCCTGCCGCGCTCCCGGCCGCGAAGGACAGGGTGACCGCGGATATCGCGATGAGCAGGTCGAGGCGCGTCGCCACGATCACCCGGCTCAGGATGTCCCTGCCGAGGTTATCGGTGCCGAACCAGTGCGTGGCCGATGGAGGGGCCAGCCGCGGCCCGACAGCGGTCGCAAGCGGATCATACGGTGCGATCCAATGGCCGAAGAGGGCCAGCGTGACAAGCCCCGCGAGCATCAGAAACGCGCCAAAGGTCAGTGGGTTCCCGAGCACCACGTATCGGCCCGCTCTGGCCAGACGGAGAACGGCTGCACTCATGACTCGATCTGCACCCGGGGGTCTATCACTCCGTAGAGCAGATCGATCAGGAGGTTGAGCATTACGTACACCAGCGCCATCGTGAGAACGAACCCCTGCACGGGCGCGTAATCGGACGCGATGACGGCTTCCAGGGCGTATGCGCCTATGCCCGGCCAGGCGTAGATCTTCTCGACCACGACGCTTACCCCCAACAAGAAGGAGAGGACCAGGCCCAGGGTCGTGACGACCGGCAGCATCGCGTTGCGGAGCGCGTAAACGTACAGAACCGTCCGCGGCGCGAGACCGTTGGCTCGTGCCGTGCGTACGAAGTCGCTGGCCAGGACGCCCAGCATCGCCCCGCGCGTCATCCTGGTGATCGGCGCGAGGGCTGCCAGGCCCAGCGTCATCGTGGGAAGGATCAGTTGCTTGGCCGCCGACAGGAATAGCCCGGGGTCTCGTGCCAGCAGGCTGTCAATCAGGTACGCTCCGGTGACCGTCTCCGGTGGTGTCCTGAATACCTCCAGACGACCCAGAGGCGGCGGTGCCCATCCCAGCAAGTAGTAGAGAACATAGACAAGTACCAGGCCGGTGAAGAACACGGGGAGCGAGTTGCCCGTGGTGGCCAGCAGGCGGGTCACGTGATCCACCCCGGAACCGGGCCGTGTTGCGGCGAGTACCCCGAGTGGCAGCGCCAGCGCCAGCGCGAGCAGAAGGCCGCAGGTAGCCAGCTCCAGCGATGCCGGCAGCCGGGCGCGCAGGTCTGCCACGACCGGCTGGCCGGTAGTCAGCGAATGGCCCAGGTCGCCCCGGGCCAGGTCGCGTATGTACAGCACGAACTGCTCTGGCAGACTACGGTTGAGACCCAGCTTGGTGCGGATCTCTTCGATCGCCTGGGGAGTGGCGGCCGGCCCCGCGAAGTACGCGGCGGGATCACCTGGCAGCGCGCGGTTCAACAGGAAGGTGACGACGATCACCCCTACCACGCCCGGGAGCGCGGTGGCCAGCCGCCTGCCTACCATTCTCAGGGACGGACTGCTCACGTCAGTTCTTCACCAGCGAGCGGAAATCAATCTGGCGGTGGAACCAGTATGTGTACCCCGAGATGCTCTTCTGCATCGCCACATCCATGGAAGGCTGGAAGAGCGGCAGAATGGGCACGTCCCGGAGAGCGACATTGATGAATTCCCTCACCTGCTCGGCGTACCGCTTCTGGTCCGTCTCGAACCGCGCCACGTCTATGAGCTTGTCCATCTCAGGGCTCTGGTACGAGCTGGTGTTGAACGCGGAGTTCTGACTGTGCAACACCCACAGGTAGAAGTACTCGGGGTAGTTGAGCCAGCCGCTGAACACGTTGAGTATCACCGGCAGGTCCTTCCGAAGCAACGCTCCTCGCCAGACCGCGCCCGGGACCTTGTTGATCGTCGCGTTGATTCCTATGAGGCGCAGCGCTTCCTGCAGCAGGATCGCCATCGGCTCATTGGTAGCGGCAAAGCCCGCGTTGAAGGAGAGCGTGGTGTCAAAGCCGTTGGGGAACCCAGACTGGGCCATCAGGGCCTTGGCCTTTGACAGGTTCTGCATCGTGTAGGGGGACATCTTGGGATCGTACCCAAACGTGTTGCTCGCAACTGGGGTGACGAGTGGCGCCGACCGGCCGAACGTCGCCGCCTCCACGATCCTCTTGCGCGGCAGGGCGTAGGCAACCGCCTGCCGGACGCGGACGTCGCTGAACGGTGGGTGCTTGGCGTTCAGCCCCACGTACATCATCGCGTTCTCCACAGGCGTGCCGATGACCGTCAGGTTCCCCTGCCTGGCCAGCTCGACGAAGTCGCGGGCTGGCAGGTCGAGCACTATGTCGGCGTCGCCGCGTTCGATCAGGGCACGCCGGCTGCCGGCCGATGGCACCTCGCGCACCACCACTCGCCTGATCTTGGGCAGGGGGCCGGACTTCCAGTCGTCGTTGCGCACATACACGGTCTCCTGGCCGGGCCGCCACGATTCCACCTTATAGGCGCCGCCGCCGGCGGTGTTGTTCCGCAGCCATGCCATCGCCCACAGGTCGGTGGGCGTCGCGTGCCGCTTTGCTAGGGTGGAGTTGAAGATGACGGGCACCGGCACTGCCAGGTTCGGCAGCGTCAGCTTGTCCTTCCTCAGGAAGTTGATGCGGAACGAGTGGTCGCTCAACACCACGAACTGTTCGGGCTTCTCCAGGCTGCCGGCATTCATCTGAAACGTCGGAAAGCCGCCGACGGTCACGGCGCGGTCAAAGGACCACTTGACGTCGTGGGCCGTGACCGGTGTGCCGTCGTGGAACCTGGCGTCCTTTCGCAGCACGAACGTGACGGACGTGCCGTCCGAGGACAGCCACCAACGCTGCGCCAGCTCGGGTTCGAGCTTGGTGTAGTCGTACGACACGGAGCCGTCGGGCATGGTCTTCTTGCCGTAGGTCAGCAGCCGGTCGTAGACGTTCCATGTCACACCGTAGACCTGGAAGTTGGCCCCAACGCCGTGAATGTCCATGCTGTAGGGCCCGCCCTCGGTCACGACGAGCAGTGTGTCAGAGCGGTCCTGGCTGAAAGAAGGTATCGCCATGGCCGTTGAAATCAGCAGCGCGATAGCCGACAGAATTGCTGCCTTCCACCATTGAGGTCTCATCGCTGTCCTCCTGTCTTGTGCGTTTTGCCGAGCCATCATCTTGCCCCCTTCAGAGAATCGGCTTCAGACTCGTTGGGCGGGGCCGCGCCCGCCTCCGGATGGGCCCGCAGGATCCACAGGCGCATCAGGGTTACGTACAGAACGACCGCAACCGGCACCGATACTAGCCAGGAGTACCGCAGCCAGACAATCCCCAGCACGGAGGCGATTCCGTGGGCCAGGTATGCCGCCGGGTTGAAGCCGCCGCCATACGCGTATGGTCCATCGCGACGGTAGAGCGCGGGGACGTTCAGCCGACGTCCGCGGACGAGGTAGTAGTCCGCAAGCATCACGCCGGCCACGGGCGAGAGGGCCGCTCCGACCGCGGGCAGGTACGTGAGAAACGCGTTGACCAGGCGCCACGGCATCACCGAGACGAGGCCGATTGCCCCGCCGGCGAGAACCCCGTGGGCAAAGCTCATTCGGGGCGCGAACAGGCTGCTGAGGACGTATCCGGGAGCATACAGGTTTGCGGCCACGTTGGTGCTCAACTGCGCCAGCAGGATGATTAGCAACCCGACCAGTACCATCACGCCGCCCAGCGCAGCACCAATTGCCTCCACCGGGTTGCCGTGGCCTGTGAACACTTTCCCCAGATAGCCCACGGTGGCGAAGAGCATCATGCCCAGCGTGAGGCCGGGGAGCTGTCCCAGGAGGCTGTGGCGGTTGCGGTGGAGGAATCCCCGGGCGCCGGGCGGGGTCTTCACGAAGCGGGTGAAGTCCGGGATGTTGTCCGCGACTGTGATCCAGTAGGACAGGTTCGCCGTCACCGCTACCCAGAACGGGATGGGGGTTGCTATCGGGAATGAGGCGACCTTGTCCCATCCGTGCTGAGATCCCAGCAGGTAGACCACCACGGCCGAGAGCACCAGGAGGGCCGGCGCCGCGAAGTTCTCCACTTGCCTTATGCCGTGGATTCCGCGCATCGTGATCAGTATCTGGAGCGCACCGAACGACCAGTACCACAGCGGCCAGTTGGAGTACCCAGTGAGCAGTCTCACGGACATGTCTATTGCCGTGGCGCCGAAGTAGGTCTGGATCGCGAACCAGCAGACCGCAACGCCGGCCCGCAGCAGGGACGGCGCCCAGGCACCCCATATGCCGTACGGCGCGCGCAGGTATACGGCATAGGTCACACCGTGCTGGATGCCGATGTCGCCGTTGAGCACGGATACAACCCCAACGACGAGGTTGCCCAGGGCGATGGCCGCGAGCGCGTCTGTGAGCGACAGCCTTCCAGCGAACGACGCCCCCAGCAGGAAGACGCCCATTTGGGCGACCATGCCGAACCAGAGCCAGACGAAGTCCGTCCAGCCGATTACCCGCTGGGCGGGCCGCGTGGGCAGGATGTCACGGTGCGCAAGGGACCACTCTGCGCGGGGAGGTGCAGCGGCGGCCACGCCCTCCGCGGTTATGGTCTTTGCGGTTAGGGTCTCTATGGTCACGCGGGCTCCTCGACGCCCGATACGGCCCCGGCCTCCCCCAGCGCTCCCAAGAGGGCCGCTGAGGAAGACACCCATCCAAAGATCCCGCCCTGCGCCTTGATCATCCTGATCCCGGCTTCGTGGAACTCGGGGAAGTACGATGCCACGCAGTCCTCCAGCACGAGGCACTCGAAGCCCCGGTCGTTGGCTTCGCGCACGGTGGTGTGTACGCACACCTCGGTTGTGACCCCGGTCACGATCAGGCTCCGGATGCCGCGCTCCCGGAGAAGCAGATCCAGGCCGGTCGCGTAGAAAGACCCTTTGCCCGGCTTGTCTATTACGGGTTCGCCGGGGGCCGGGACAAGCTCGGGGATGATCTCGTGCCCGGGCTCGCCCCGGATGAGTACCCGGCCCATCGGACCGGCATCCCCAATCCCAGTCTTCAAGTGTCCCCGTGCCTTCTTTGTGGGCGGCAGGTCGCTCAGGTCGGGGAGGTGCCCTTCCCTTGTGTGGATGACCGTCATGCCGCGGGCGCGAAACGCGTCCAGCACGCGGCGGGTCGGAGCGATGGCCCTACGCAGAAGGGCCACATCGTTTCCAAGCATCTCGCCGAATCCGCCCGGCTGTAGGAAGTCGCGCTGCATGTCGACGACCAGCAGCGCAGTCGCGTCCGGCTCGAACTCGAACGGGTAGGGCTCCGCGTCAACGCGCACCCACGACATCTGTCCCCTCGTTTCTCTATGGTGCATTCCTCACCGATTCAGATAGATGGAAGCCAGCAGTTCCTTGACTGCGTGCATTACGTTGGCCTTGCTTTCAAGGATGTGATCGCGGATGGCCGCGCTGGCGGCGCCGGCATCTCCCTGCACGATGAGTTCGAGGATGCGGGCGTGTTCAAGATACGTGAGGCGGATCCGTTGGGGATCGTTGAAGTCCTTGGCGCGGATGGCCCGAATCCGCTCGCTGATGGAGCGCAGGTATTCGGAAAGAGCCCCGTTGCCGCCGGCCTCGGCAATCGCGGCGTGGAAGCCCTCGTCCAGGTTCAGCATCGTCGGCGGCGAGGGAAGAGGCTCGGGGATCTCGGCCCAGGTCTCCTGTAGCGTCCTCCAGTCAACCGCGCGCCCCCGGCCCACCGCCAGGGAAACCGCGAAGGTCTCCAGCGCCACGCGGACCTCGTATTGCTCCTCCATTTCCCCGAGGTTGATCTCCCGCACATAGTACCCGCGCCGCGGGACGATGCGGATCAACCCGGCCTGCGCCAGCCTTCTCAGCGCCTCGCGGATAGGCGTCCGGCTCGTCTGCCATTCCTGCGCCAGTTCATCCTCCAGCAGTCGCTCGCCGGGCTTGAGGCCGAACGCCAGGATGCGCTCCTTCAACTCGGTGAAGATGCGATCTGTCTGCACGCGAGGTCCCCCCGGGTAAGGCGTGCCGCCTTGCGTACCTGCGGGCATATCTTATTGTATGCGCTTTTGTGTTTCAAGGGTGAGCAACGCGTCCGGACTGGCCGAGTGTCCGCGCGCGTTCTATCCGGGGGGATCCTCGTAGCAAGAACAGGACGCAGCGCGAAGCTGCGTCCTGTCTTCACCCACCCAAAGTGTGCCTCAGGGTACGAGAGGGTCCTACTTCAACTCCTTCTCCCGGACGAAGGTTCCGTGCCACGTGTGGTACCAGACCTGACCGGTGGAGGCGCGCACGCTCAGCATTCCCACTACCTTGCCGCCGCGCTCGAAATCGAAGGTGAAGTAGCCGTAGAAGGGCATGCCTTCCTCGGCCTTGGCGCCGGGGAAGGCCTGATTCAACCACCCCTGCGCGGCTTGTCGGGCCTGGTTGCGGGTCAGTGATTGCCCCGTGGGAGCGCCCCAGCCGCCCATCATTCCGCCGCCCATCATGCCGCCCCCGCCCCAACCGGCCATGTGGCCGTACTTCAAGTTCCACATCATGTTGGGCCCGGGCTCAGGACGGACCCAACCGTTGCGCTCTACGATCAACTCGAAGGCCCCGACGCCGGTGCTCTTCTCCGCGACCACCACGTAGAGGTGGTTGGCGAACTCCATGATCTCCGTCGCGACGAGGTCGCGATTGCCGTAGCGGGCAACCATCTGTCGCGCCAGCGTTGCAGCCTGATCAATGGTGACTACCCGAGCGCTCCGGGGCTGTCCGGGATATCCCCAGTGCATGCCCGGTCCCCACATGCCTTGAGCCGATACTACGGCTGGAATGGCCATCGCCCCAGCCAGGAGCACGATAGCGATTGCCAGTATCCTCGCGCTTTTCATCTCTCGCCGCCTCCTCATGAGAGTTCTGGGCCAAGCTTCCTATCTCCCAGGGTAGCGGGCCGTTATGAAGGCGCCGTGAATGATCTCCGGAGCTTTCGTGAATGACAAGGCGCCGGCCCGGCTCGGGATGGCAGAGAGCGTGGTGGCTACCGGCTTGACATCCCTGGTAATGCGCTTTACTTTTGATGTATGAAGAGCACCATCTCTACCAAAGGTCAGGTGACCATTCCGGTGTGGGTGCGCAACCAGCTCGGTCTGCACCCGGGGACACCCGTGACCTTCGATCTCCGCGAACGGGATGTAGTCATGCGAAAGGGCCGCCCGGGGCAACACCCTGTGGACCGCGTATTTGGCACACTGCGACTGAAGCGGCCGGTGGATGTCCTTCTGGATGAGATGCGTGGCCCTCGACCGAAGCGGCCATGAGGACCGCTCTGGACACCTCCGTGCTGTTGGACGTCCTCGGCGCTGATCCCACGTTTGGCGAGCGGTCTCGATCGGCTCTGCGGACGGCCTATGATGCCGGGGCCCTCGTGGCGTGCGAGGTGGTCTGGGCTGAAATCCGGGCGCACTTTCCCGGGGACGACGCCTTTCAGGAAGCCATGGCCGGCCTCGGCGTGCAGTTCGACCCGGTCTCGCCCCAGGCCGCGATCGCAGCCGGCAAACTGCGGAGGGAGCACCGGAAGGGCGCGCGCCTTGCCCGAGACCGGGTCGTTGCGGACTTTCTCGTAGGCGCGCATGCGAGGCTGCAGGCGGATGCGCTTCTAACCAGAGACCGTGGGTTCTACCGGCGGTACTTCACCGGCCTCAACATCATAGATCCGACGGCAGGGTAGTCTTCACCGCGCGGAACCGAGCTGCCGCAAGGCCCTGGACAGGTGCGCCCGTCACCCAGCGAGAAGCATTCGGAAGCCGAATTGTGTGGACTGAGAGAGGGAGGTTGACCCGGTTGGCTGGACTGGATGTTCGCACCTGGAGATTGCCGGAGCACGTTTTCGGCCCCGGCGCGCTTTCGGCGCTGAGGGGGTTGGTGGCCAGCTCAGGGGCGCGGCGCCCCCTGCTGGTTTCCGACAGGGCGGTGGCGCGGCTCGGGGTGGCGGAGAGCGTGGTGGAGGCCGCAGGGCTGCCGCAGGGTTCGGCAAGCGTGTTCGACGATGTGGAACCGGAGTTGCCTCTTTCCTGCGTGAGAGCGGCGCTGGAAGCTGCGCGGGCCGGCGCGCACGATCTCATAATCGGCCTGGGTGGCGGCAGCACGCTGGATGCAGCCAAGGTCTGCGCGGCGCTGGCCGGCCGGCCGGGTGACGTACGTGATTACATAGGCGTTGGTCTAGTTCCAGGGACGGGTCTGCCGAGCATTCTCATTCCCACCACAGCCGGGAGCGGCTCTGAGGCGACGCCCAATGCCCTGATCATGGACGACGAGCGGGGCGAGAAGGTGGCTATGGTTAGCCCTCACCTGATTCCCACCTATGCGGTTCTGGATCCGGGCCTGACCGTGACCCTGCCTCCTGCGATCACCGCCCAGAGCGGCATGGACGTGCTGGCGCACGCCGTCGAGTCCTACACCTCCCGCAGGGCGGACATGTACACCGAGATGTACAGCCGGCACGCCGCGCTGCTTGCAGGTCGGAGCCTCCGCGGCGCGGTGCGCCAGGGTAACGACTTGGACGCGCGCGCCGGCATGCTGCTGGGTAGTTTCCTGGCAGGGGCAGCGATCGGCCAGGCAGGCACCTCGGCGACCCACGCCCTGGCCTACCCGTTGGGCGCCCGCTACCATGTCCCCCACGGCCTGGCCATCGCCCTGCTGTTGCCCAGCGTAATGGCCGCGAACCTGCCCGCGGTCGAGGTGAAGTACGCGGAGGTCGCGCTCATGCTTGAAGGCGGTTTGCCTGAAGGTGGTCTACCCGAAGGCCGTCCGCACCCGGACCGCCTCACGGCACCGGCAGCAGTGCGCCGCCTGTGCGACGAGATCGGGATCCCAATGGGCCTGGCCCGGCATGGCGTGGATCCGGCCGTGATCCCGGAGATGGCCGCGGAGGCGCACGCGATTCGCCGCCTCATGGACAACAACCCGCGGGAGTTGAGCGTGGATCAGGTGGCCGCGGTGTTCGCAGACGCGATGTGAAGGGGCGAGTCCGTGTCGCGGTTCGCGCTTTCAACGGCGTGGCATGTTGCGCGGGTCACGGACGCCCGCGAACTCCTCGGCCTGCCTGCCCGCCTGGGTTTTGGCGGGGTCGAGCTTAGCTCGGTGGGTGTGGATCTAGCGGCCGAGGTGCGGCAGGTTGCGGGCGACGGCTATCCGCCTATAGTCAGCCTGCACGCTCCGTGTCCGGTGCCCTACGCAGGGGCCGCGCGCCTTGACGACCTGGCCGCGCTCGACGAGAGGCGCCGGCGGGCCGCCGTGGATTTCACCAAGGCGACAGTGGATATGGCCGCGGCCGTGGGCGCGCGCGCAATCGTGCTGCACTTGGGCACCGTGGAGGGCACGCTCCCGCAACCGGCAATCGTCCAGGCAATGGAAGCCGGGATGAAAGCCGGGATGGAAGTCGGGGATGGGGACGAGTGGAAGGCGCTGCTTGCAGAGGGACTTGCTGCGCGCAGGGCTGCGGCGGATCGCCACCTGGACCGATGCATGGCAAGTCTGGAGGCGCTGACCGCCCACGCCGCGGGTTCAGGCGTTCATCTGGGTGCGGAGACCCGTTACGAGTACAACGATCTTCCGAACTTCGAGGAGTTTGCCGTGATACTCCGGGAGTTCGGGCACCGCGGCGTCGGGTACTGGCACGATGTGGGCCATGGCCACGCCCAGCAGGTTCTCGGCCTGGCGACTCCCGCGCAGTACCTGGAACGCTACGGAGAGCACCTTCTGGGACTTCATCTGCACGACGCCCGCTTGACGCGGGACCACCTGCCGCCCGGCGAGGGTGATGTGGACTTCGAGGCGCTGCGCGCCTATGCCCGCCCGGAGCACCTGCGCGTGTTCGAGGTGTTCAGCGTTCAACCCGAGGAGAGGTTGGATCGATCGCTTCGGTACCTGGAAGAGCTGAACCTCTAGCGCCATTGACACGCCGCTCCCGAGCAGCGATATAATGAACAGGACGGATGGACGACGAGACATCCGTACATTTGCCTTCCATGAAGCGTCACTCGGGGAGGCAATCCCATCGGGACGGAGGTGAGAGCGTCGAGTAGCGCACGGCCGTGTTGAGGAACTCCTGAACGTCGAGAAGCTCCTGAATAGGGAGGGGAGGAGATAGATGAAGTGTCGCGGTCTGACGTGGCGCGTCGTCACCATGAGCGTCGCAGCCGTGCTGGCGCTCAGCCTGTCCTCAATGGCAGGACCCCCGCTTCCCAAGGTCGTGATCGGGTGGACGCCTCCCGACATAACCGGTGTCTTCAAGACCGCCACCGATTTCTTCGAGAAGGGCGCAGCCGACGCGAAGAAGGCCGGCATCGAGGTCCAGGTGATCAGCCGCTCCCCGGCCACGCACGTGGCCTTTGCGGACCAGGTGGCCATCATCGAGGACTACATCCAGCGCAAGGTCAGCGTGATCGCCATCTCGCCCATCGAGGTCGAGGTAGTTATTCCCGCCATCAAGAAGGCGAACGCGGCCGGTATCCCGGTCATCATCGTCAACCTGCTGGAGCCCATCAAGGGTGTGGACGTCGCCTCCTACATCGGGTTTGACAACACCGTGGCGGGCATGATCTCCGCCTACTCGCTTCTCGACTACTACGGAGGTCCCGGAGTGCTGGGCACCGGCAGGAAGGTGGACGTGAAGCCGGGCACCTACCTGGACCTCAAGTGGTGGCAGGATCTCTACAAGAACGTGGATCCCAAGACCGCGGCCATCAAGGCGCGCGTTGCGATCATCGAGGGCGTGGCTGGTGGGTTCTTCTCCACGGCGCGCCTGAACGGGTTCAACAAGGTAGTGGGCCCGTTCCCCGGCGTCAAGGTGGTCGGGACGCTGCCGGCCGACTGGAACCGCGAGAAGGGGCGCAAGGCCGCCGAGGACTTCCTGACCCGCAATCCCAAGGGCAGTCTCGAGGCAATCTGGGCTGCTTCCAACGAGATGGGGCTGGGAGCAATGCTCTCTGCTGAGGCAGCCAAGCGCACCGAGATCAAGGTCTTCACCAACGACGTGACCCCGGAATCCACCGAGCGGATTGCCGAGGGGAGATTGATGGCCGAG
Organism: Armatimonadota bacterium; assembly: GCA_016869025.1. Taxonomy (NCBI): domain Bacteria; kingdom Bacillati; phylum Armatimonadota; species Armatimonadota bacterium. Next base: position 13,659 of record VGFA01000025.1, read on the forward strand.
ACCTGGCACGGCTTCCCTGAGTGGGGCTGGTACGGCACGAAGTTTGCCGTGATGCTGGCCCTGGGGCAGAAGGCCGATGTGCCCCAGCTTTTTGACATCCGTCCCCGCACCGTGTGGAAGGGCAACGCGCGGGAATACTACCCCAACCCCAAGCTGGAACCCGTAAACTGGGCCGCCATCAAGGCCAAGTTCAAGTAGGAATCCGGCGGGCTGGGGGTTCACTCAGACCTCCAGCCCGCGGTCAAATGCATGCAGCAGGTGCTTGCATGGAGGGATGATCGCATGGGAGTACGCGGTAAGGTGGCGGTGATCACAGGAGGCGGCGCAGGCATCGGCCGCGCCGCGGCCCTCCTGTTTGCGCGCGAGGGTGCGAGGGTAGTCGTGGCAGATGTGGACAGGGAAGCCGGCGCCGCCACCGTTGCGCAGATAGCCGCCGAGGGCGGGGAGGCCACGTTCGTGGCCGCGGATGTGTCCAGGCCGAATGAGGTCGGCCTCATGGTAGAAGCGACCCTGACAGCCTTCGGGCGCCTTGATATTCTGGTGAACAACGCGGCGATCTACCGCCAGGGCGACGCTGAGACCACGAACGAGGACGACTGGCAGCGCATGCTGGAGGTGAACCTGACCGGCCCGTTCCTGTGCGCCAGGTACTGCATCCCCGTGATGCGCCGCGGGGGCGGCGGCGTGATCGTCAACGTGGCTTCTGAGGCCGGTCTCGTGGGAATCAAGGGACAGGTGGCCTACAATGTCACCAAGGCAGGGCTGATCGGCCTTACCAGGAGCCTGGCCGTGGACGGTGCGCCGACGATCCGCGCCAACTGCATCTGCCCGGGCACCTCTGATACTCCCCTGGTCGCGGCGGCGGTGGCGCGCCAGCCGGACCCGGCGGCGGCCCGGCGCGCCCTTGAGTCGGTCCGGCCAATGGACCGGCTGGGGCGCCCCGAAGAGATTGCCTTCGGCATCCTGTGCCTGGCGTCCGACGATCTCGCCTACGCGACAGGGGCCGTGCTTTCCGTAGACGGCGGGTACACGGCGCAGTAGGGGTTCTGAGGTGTCCGGCGGCGAGATCCTCCGACTCGAGGGCATTGACAAGCGCTTCCCAGGTGTCCACGCCCTGGACCAGGTGGACCTCGACCTCGCAGAGGGCGAGATCCACATGCTGCTGGGCGAGAACGGCGCCGGCAAGTCCACGCTCCTCAAGATCCTGAGCGGTTCGATACAGAAGGACTCGGGCCGCATCCTGCTGCGCGGTCGGCCGGTTGAGATCGCGGATGCAAAGCATGCCCGGGCGCTCGGTATCGGTATGGTCTACCAGGAGCTCAGCCTGGTGCCCGGCCTGACCGTGGCGGAGAACATCTTCCTGGGACGGTGGCCGGCCCGTGCCGGAGGGCTTGTCAACTGGCGTGAGATGGTGGCCCAGGCCGAGGCCGTGCTGGCCAATCTGGGAGTGCCGATAGACCCGCGCATGCCGGTGCGCAATCTCTCAGTTGCGGAACAACAACTGACCGAGATAGCCAGGGTCCTGGCGCTGGACGTTCAGATTCTGCTGCTCGACGAACCGACCTCTGCCCTGTCCGACCGGGACCGCGACCGGTTGTTCGGCCTCCTCCGTGGCCTGCGGGGCAAGGGCGTTTCGGTCCTGTACACGTCGCACCGGCTCGGCGAGATCAGGGAGATCGGGGACCGCGCCACGGTGCTGCGTGACGGCCGCAAGGTCGGAACCGTGGCTGTGGCAGACGCCGGCGAGGACGCGGTGGTACGCATGATGGTAGGGCGCGACATCCGCGAGCGGTTTCCCAAGACGCATGTGCCTATCGGCGCCCCGGTGTTGACCGTCCGCGACCTCTGCGCGGGCGGCCTGCTCCACGGGATCAACTTCACGGTCCACTCCGGCGAGATCCTGGGCATCTTCGGCCTGCGGGGCGCGGGACGCACCTCGCTGGCACGGGCCCTCTTCGGTCTGGAGCGGGCCGCGCGGGCCGAGATCCTGGTAAACGGCGAGAGGATCGAGGTCAACTCGCCCGAAGACGCGATCAGGCACGGCATCGGTTACTCCACCGAGGACCGGCGGCAGGGCCTGGTGCCGATGATGGGCCTGCCGCCCAACATCACCCTTGCGAGCCTCGATGGCGTAACGCGCGCCGGCATCATTGACCACAGGGAGGAACAGCGGGTCGGGGCCAGACTGGTCGAGGATCTCAGGATACAGCCGCCGATCCTGTCCCGACCGGTTAGGTTCCTGAGTGGCGGCAACCAGCAGAAGGTGGTGCTCGCCAAGTGGCTGGCCAGCAAGTCGCGGGTGCTGGTTTTCGACGAGCCCACGCGCGGGATTGACGTGGGTGCCAAGACCGAGGTGTTCCAGCTCATGGGGCGGTTGTGCGCGCAGGGGGTGGGGCTGCTGATGCTGTCGTCGGAGATCCCGGAGGTGCTGGCCATGGCAGACAGAATCCTGGTGATGCATCGCGGGCAGATTACGGCGGAGTACCGCCGGGGCGAAGCCACCCAGGAGGATCTTCTGCGCAGCGCAGTCGGACTGCCCTCATCCGGCCAGGAGGAGGCCTAATGGCGCAACAGCGAGAAACGCAGCTCTCCCCGGAGATGGCCGTCGCGAGGGACGCGCTTGGCATCTCGGGAACCTGGGCAGGGAGACTGCTGCTCAAGGGAGGGCCCATCATCGCCCTCTTCCTGCTCGCCGGGTACCTCTCCGCCGTCTCGCCTCACTTCCGGACAGCCGGCAACTTCATGAACGTCCTGGCCCAGACTTCGGTGACCGCCATCCTGGCCGTGGGCCAGACGCTCGTAATAATCTCGGGAGGCATTGACCTCTCGGTGGCGGCGATGATGGCGCTGGCCGGCTCTGTCTCGGCGGTGTCCCTGGCGTACTGGGGATGGAGCGTCTGGCTGGGCATTCCCCTTGGGCTGGCCGTGGGAGCTCTGCTGGGCCTGATCAACGGCCTGGTGATCACGAAAGGGCGAATCCCCGACTTCATCGCCACGCTCGGGATGATGACCACGGCGCGCGGGGTCGCCCTGCTGCTCACGGATGGATTGCCCGTGCCCTCTCACGTGACCGCGATCCAGTTGAAGGCCTATCTTCCTGCTGAGCTCATCTGGCTCGGCAGCGGCGCGGTCCTGGGCGTGCCTGTGCCCGCTGTGGTTGCCGTGGCGGCGGCCCTGATGGGATTGGTCGTCCTGCACTATTCGCGGCTCGGGCGCTCGGCGCTTGCCGTGGGAGGAAACCGCGAGGCGGCCCGGGTCTCGGGCATCAACGTGGACCGCACGAAGATCGCCGTCTACGCCTTCTGCGGATTCACCGCGGGCATCGGAGGCCTGGTGCTGACCGGCCGGCTGAACTCAGCCAACGCGCTCATGGGGGACGGGATGGAGTTGCAGTCCATTGGCGCGGTTGTGCTGGGTGGCACCAACCTCTTCGGCGGTGAAGGCACGGTGATCGGAACCGTGGTTGGAGCCCTGATCATGGGCGTTCTGGGCAACGGGCTCAATCTCCTCAACGTGTCGGCCTTCTGGCAGCGCGTGGTCAACGGCCTCGTCATCATTGCCGTCGTGGTCTTCGATCAGTGGCGCAGACGGCGGTTTGGAGCGTAGCGATGACTGACCGTCCGGAAGAAGCTGTCCGCGACCGCATCGAGGGGGTGTCCCTGGTGCGCCACGGGGGTGCTGCCCCGCTCTATTCCCAGATAAGGGAGGCCATCAGGTCCAAGATACAGTCCGGGGAGATGAGCCCCGGGGCGCCGATTCCCACCGAGGCCGGGCTGCAGCGCATCTTCAATGTCAGCCGTCAGACCGTACGGCAGGCCGTGGAAGCGCTGGTCACCGAGGGCTACCTGGTCCGCAGCCGCGGGAAGGGGACCTTCGTTCTCCAGCGCCGCATCGAGGAGCCCCTGCCCAAGCTGGTGAGTTTCACGCAGGAGATGCGCAGCCGCGGGGCAGAGCCTTCCACGCGCAGCGCCATGGCCTCGTGGGTAGAGCCGGGCCCTGCGGTTCGCGAGGCGCTCCGGGTTGAGCCGGGCGAACAGGTGCTCAAGATCGAGCGGGTGCGCTGCGCAGACGGTGCCGTGATCGTCGTGCTCATGTCCTACCTGCCCAGGTGGGTTGGCCTGACCGGGCAGGAGGATTTCACGGGATCCCTCTACGACCTGTTCCAGTACCGCCTGGGCCTGAAGCTCGCCAAGGCCTTCCAGTACATCGAGGCCGAGCAGGCGACGCCTGCCCTTGCCAAGGCCCTGGAGGTGTCCCGGCGCAGCCCTGTGCTGGTGCTGCGGCGCACGCTCTTTGCCGAGGACGGCCGGCCCATCGAGTACGTCGAGGGATTCTACCGTGCCGATCGGTACCGCTACTCCATCTGGCTGGAGCCCTAGGGAGGTGAGGCCGTGAAGTACTCGATCAGCAACTGGATCTACGGGGATGAGCCCCTGGAGCTCACCTTCCAGCGGCTGCGCAGGTTCGGCTACGACGGGGTGGAGCTGATGGGCGAGCCGGGCCAGTACGATCCGGCGGAGGTTGTGGGCCTGTGCCAGAAGCACGGTTTGAGCGTGCTGTCCATCGCCGGCATGTATCCTTGGCCCACGGACAGCCGCGACCTGGCCAGTCCTGACCCGCTCGTGCGCGGCCGTGCGGTGCGATACCTGGAGGCGTGCGTGGAGTTCGCGACGGCGGTGGGCGCGCCGCTGGTTATCGTCGTGCCTTCCGCAGTGGCAAAGACCGCGCCGACCATGGAGCTGCGTGACGAGGCCGTCTGGACGGAAGGCTACGACCAGACGTGGCGGAACGCCGTGGACGCGGTGCGCGAGGCCGCGCGCACCGCCGAGGCGAAGGGCGTCTTCCTTGCCATCGAGCCCATCAACCGGTACGAGACCTTCTTGATCAACACCTGCGAGCAGGCGCTGCGGTTCGCGGACGAGGTTGGGTCGGACGCGGTAGCCGTGCACCTGGATACGTTCCACATGAACATAGAGGAGGCGGACCCCGCGGCCGCGGTGCGGCTGGCAGGGAAGCGGCTGGTGAATGTGCACATCTCCGACAGCAATCGCCAGGCAGTGGGCCGCGGGCACACCGACTTCCGGGCGCTGATGCGGGCCCTGCGGGAGATCGGCTACACGCGGGCGCTGGCGCTGGAACCGCTGCCACCGCTGCCGGATCCCTACATCGCGATCCGGATGAGCCGCCTGCGCCATCTCTGGGATAGCTTCGCCGAGGAGTCCATCCAGCGGCTGCGCGCCATCGAGGAGGACATTGCCTGAGGAGACATCGCCACAGGAGATGTCGCAGCGGGCAGTGCAGACAGGGGAGGCCATATCGGTGGGATCAGCTGTGAACGTCTGCGTCGTAGGGCTTGGGCGGGCCGGCATGGTTCACGCGGTCAACTTCCAGCGGCACGTGGCCGGCGCCGTGCTGGCAGCGGTGGTCGAGGCCGACCGCGAGGTACTGGAGGCGCGCGCAGCGGAGCTCGGGGTGGCCGGGCGGTTCACCGGGATCCGTGAGGCGCTCGATGGGGCGCCGGTGGACGCGGTGTGCATAACCACGCCCACCTTCACGCACGCGGAGATCGCGGTGGCGGCCGCCCACTCCGGCAAGCACGTTATCTGCGAGAAGCCCATGGCCCTGAACCTGGCCGAGGCAGACCGGATGATCGAGGCCGCGGCAGATGCGGGCGTCCTGCTGCAGATGGCGTTCATGCGTCGGTTCGATCCTGCCTTCAGGGAGGCCAGACAGTTCGTGGCCGACGGCAGGATCGGTCGCCCCATGGTCATTCGATCACTCACCCGCGGGCCGGGCCTGCCTCCGCGCTGGGCCTGGGATCCTACTCGCAGTAACGGCATGCTTGCGGAGGTGAACAGCCACGACTTCGACACCGTGCGGTGGATCGCCGGTTCGGAGGTTACCCGGGTCTATGCCGAGACGTCCGCGTCCAAGCGGCCCGATCTGCTCGATGAGTTCCCCGGGTTCTACGACAGCGCGGTGGTGACGCTGCGCATGGCGGACGGCGCCCTGGCCACGATTGACGGCGCGTGCCCGGTGGACTACGGCTACGACGCCCGGCTGGAGGTCCTGGGCACCGAGGGCGTTCTTCAAGTGGGCGAGTTGCGGGGCGGAGCCGTCCTGCTCTGCACGAGGGAGTCCGGCGTCCAGTCCAAGCCGTTCGCGAGCTGGCGCGATCGGTTCAGGGAAGCGTACGTCGCTGAGGCCGCGCACTTCATCCGCTGCATACGGGCAGAGGAGCAGCTTCTCTCCACCGGGCTCGACGGCAGGAAGGCGCTGGAGGCCACGCTCGCGGCCAACCTCTCCAGCCGCCTGGGCGCGCCGGTCGTCCTCCCGCTCAAGGAAGAGGACGTCAAGAAAGAGGGCGTCCTGGAGGATCGGGCTTGAAAGCGCTGGTGTACCATGCCCCAGAGGGGCTCCGGCTCGTCGAGATCGAGACCCCGCGCCTGGGAGCCGGGGATGTCCTCCTGGAGGTGGCGGCGGCCAGCATCTGCGCCACGGATCTGCGAATCGTAGGGGGCGGGCACCTCAAGATCCGCGACGGCGTGCGCCGCGTCCCAGGACACGAGGTCGCGGGCCGGGCGGCGGCGACAGGTCCGCAGGTGACCGGCATCTCGGTCGGGATGCCGGTGGTGGTGATCCCCAACATCGGCTGCGGCGCCTGCGATCAGTGCATCCGCGGGCAGACGCACCTCTGCCCCACATACGAGGCGTTCGGCATTGATCTGGACGGTGGCTTTGCTGAGTTCATGCTCGTGCCGGAGCGGGCACTGCGCCAGGCCCTGCTGGTCCCGATCCCTGATGGGATGAGCTTTTCCGAAGCAGCCCTCGTCGAGCCGCTCTCCTGCTGCTACAACGGGATCCAGGCCGGCCGGATCGTTCCCGGTGACACGGTGCTCGTAGTCGGAGGCGGGCCGATCGGGCTCATGCACGTGCTGCTGGCGCGCCTGGCCGGCGCCCGACGCGTGATCGTGAGCGAGATCCTGGATGAGCGGCTGGCTCAGGCGAGCAGCTTTGGAGCGGACGTGCTCATCAACCCTGACGTTGAGGACGCGCAGGAGGCGGTGCTGCGGGCGACCGGCGGAGGAGGGGCGGATGTGGTCATTGTGGCCGCGCCCTCTCCGCAGGCCATGGAGCAGGCCCCGGCCCTGGCGGCCGCAGAGGGCAGGGTGGTCTACTTCGCCGGGCTTCCGCGCGGTCAGGATACCATCACCTTCTCACCCAATCGGATTCACTATCGCCAGATCACGGTTACCGGGACCACAGGCGCCAGCCGCTGGCAGTTCAAGCGGGCTCTGGACCTGGCTGCTGCGCGGCGCGTTGACCTGTCACGCCTGGTCGGCGCGGTTCTTCCACTGGAAGACGGGCTGGCGGCCTTCGACCGCGCCCGCTCCCGCCGAGAACTGAAGATCGTAATCGCCCCTGGTAGAAGCGAAAGGCGGGTGACCGGATGAGCGAAGCTCAGGCATTTCGCATGCTGGTGGACGGCGCGTGGGTAGAGGCCGAGGACTGCCAGGCCTTTCCCGTGACCAACCCTGCCACCGGAGAGGTAGTAGGCCACGCGCCCAAGGCTACCGCGCGAGACGTCGAGCGCGCAGTGGAGGCCGCGGCGCGGGCCTTTCCTGCCTGGGCCGCGACCCCGGCTCCCAGGCGCGGCCGGCTGCTGAGAAAGGCCGCCGACCTCCTCCGCGAGCGGCGCGAGCCCGTCGCGCGGCTGCTTACCGCCGAGCAGGGCAAGCCCCTCAAGGAAGCCCTGGGAGAGGTAGACGGCGCCGCAGAGGCCTTCGAGTACTTCTCCGAGGAGGGCCGGCGCCTGCTGGGTGAGACGATAGCCACCGACTCGAACTCGCGCCGCAGCATCGTCATAAGGCAGCCGGTGGGCCCGGTGGCGGCGATCGCGCCCTGGAACTACCCTCTGCTGCTCATCTCGTGGAAGCTGGCGCCGGCGCTCCTCGCCGGATGCCCGGTGGTGGCCAAGCCTGCCAGCGACACCCCGCTCTCCACGCTGCGGCTGTTTGAGTGCCTCCATGAGGCCGGACTGCCACCGGGCGTGGCCGGCGTGGTGAGCGGGCCTGCCTCGGTAGTGGGCCGCGCCCTGGTCGCCAACCCTCTGATCAGGAAGATCGCGCTCACCGGGCAGACCGAGACCGGCAAGGAGATCATGCGGGTCGCCTCCGACCGCGTGGCCCGGCTCTCACTGGAACTGGGCGGCCACTGCCCGCTGATAGTGTGTCCGGACGCGGATCTGGATGCGGCCGCACAAGGCGGCGCCTACCGTTCGTTCCGCAACATGGGGCAGATCTGCAACGCCATCAACCGGATCTACGTGCACCAGGACGTCTACGACGAGTACGTGGACCGGTTTGTGGCGAAGACCGCGGCCCTGCGCATAGGCAACGGCCTCGACCCTGACGTGGACCTCGGGCCGATGACCAACGCGGCCGGCGTGGCGACCGCGCGTGATCACATCGAGGACGCCGTTTCCAAGGGCGCCCGCGTGCTCTACGGCGGGGGGCCCCCAGAGGGCGAGGCTTACAGCCGCGGCAACTTCTTCCTTCCGACCGTGCTCGTGAACGTGAACCACGACATGAAGGTGATGCGCGAGGAGACCTTCGGACCCGTGGCGCCCATCATGGCCGTGGGTAGCGTGGACGAGGCCGTGCGCTTCGCCAACGACACGCCCTACGGGCTTGTCGCCTATCTCTACACGCGCGACCTGGCCACCGCGATCACGGTGGCCGAGCGCCTGGAGGCCGGAACCGTGGGTGTGAACAACGTCGCCGGCGGCGAGATAGCCTATCCCTACGGTGGGTGGAAGCAGAGCGGGTTCGGCATAGAGAACTCCCGTCACGCCCTGGCCGAGTACCTGGCGGTCAAGCACATCCGCATAGACCTCGGCGGATAGGCAGGGCCGGGGAAGGACAGGTAGGCCGGGGGAGGATGGGGAGAACGGCCATGGATCTGGTGGAACCCTTTTCTTCACGAGTGGATCTCCGTGAGGGCCTGCTGGGAGACGGCGTGATCAAACTCGCGCGGCGGCTCAGCGACCTGCGTGGGATATTCCGGGACGAGAAGGCGCGGGCCGAGATGGTGGTCCAGGTGGATCCTCTCGTCTACGAGGTGTTCGTGGCCCCGGCCCCAGAGAGCGAAGGGCACCTCTGCCACGGGGTGACGGTGCTGCACCCGGGTCGCGTTGGAGACGAGTACTTCATGACCAAAGGGCACTACCATCAGAGGTCCGAGGCCGCGGAGGTGTACTACGGTCTGGCAGGAGACGGCCTGATGATGCTGCAGACCCGCTGGGGACTCTGGCGGACCGTAGACATCGGGCCTGGGACCGTCGTCTATGTCCCCCCTCACTGGGGCCACCGCTCGATCAACACCGGCGATGTGCCGCTGATCCTGCTCTTTGCCTATCCCGGCGACGCCGGGCACGACTACGGCACGATCGAGTCTACCGGGTTTGCGCGGCTGGTGGTGGCAGACAACGGGCGGCCCAGCGTTGTGGAGAACCCAAGGTACATCGCGGAGGCCCCACTATGAGCCGGACATGCCTCATAGGCGTTGACCTCGGGACGACCGCGACCAAGGCGGCCATCTTCTCCCAAGACGGCACGCTCCTGGCCGACGCATCAGAGGAGTCCCGCCTGATTCAGCCGCGTCCCGGGTGGGTTGAACAGGATCCAGAGCATCTCTACGGTGCCGCGGTGCGCACGATCCGCGCCTGCCTCGAGCGCAGCGGCATATCCCCAGGCGAGGTCGCCGGGCTGTCCTTCGACGGCCAGATGGCCGGGATAGGAACGGTTGACGCGCACTGGGGCACGCCCACTCCCTACGACTCCTGGCTGGACACCCGGTGCGGGCCCTACATTGACGCGATGCGTCCGCATGAGGAGCAGATAGTCCGCCTGACCGGCGGGCCGCCCACCTACTCCCATGGGCCCAAGATCCTGCACCTGGCGCGCGAACGTCCGGATGTCTTTGCCCGGGTCGCGAAGTTCGTGGTTCCGGGAGGCTACGTTGCTGGGCGCATGGCCGGCCTGGCCGGCGCCGACGCGTTCATGGACTACACGTACCTCCACTTCACCTGCCTCGCCGACACACAGGAGACCAAGTGGTCAAGTGAACTCTGCGGTCTCTTTGAGATTTCCCAGTCGAAGCTGCCGAGGATCGTCCGGCCCTGGGAGGTCATCGGTCGCGTGACGCCGGAGGCGGCGGCGGCCACCGGGCTCCTGGCAGGCACGCCTATCGCCGCAGGATGCGGAGACCAGGCCGCAGGGATGCTGGGAGCCGCCATGGTGGAGCCGGGTCTGGTCTTCGACGTCGCCGGCACCGCGTCCGTGCTGGCGATCTGCACCGACCGGTTCGCCCCTGACGTGGCGCACCGGACCCTGTTCGCAGCGCGCCTGGTGCCGGAGGGGTTGTGGTACTCCCTTGCCTACATCAACGGAGGGGGGCTGAACTTGCGCTGGTTCAGGGACACGTTCGCCGACGGGCAGGCAGGATACCGGGCCCTGGACGAAGAGGCGCGCGCGATCCCACCCGGCGCCGACGGGCTGTTGTTCCTCCCGCATCTGGGCGGCCGCGTCTGCCCCAGCGACCCTGCGCTGCGGGGAGTCTGGATCGGATTCACCTGGGCCCATTCCAAGGCCCACTTCTACAGATCGCTCCTTGAGGGTGTTGCATACGAGTACGCGCTGTACCTGGACATCGAGCAGGCCCTGCTGCCCGGGATGATCCTCACCGAGGCCCGCGTCATAGGCGGCGGGTCCTCCAGCGACCTTTGGAACCAGATAAAGGCGGACGTGCTCGGGCTTCCCTACGCGCGGCTGAACCGCACCGAGCTCGCGGTTCTGGGGTCCGCCATCGTGGCAGGCGCCGCCGTTGGAGTCTACGATGATCTCAAGGCGACGGCCAGCCGGATGGTGGGGCAGACAGGCCGCATCGAACCACGCGCAGGGGAGCACGCGCGCTACAGGCCGTTTGTGGACCTCTACCGATCCCTGTTCGATCTCACGCGGCCGGCGTCGCGGGCGCTTGCCGGGCTCCAGCAGGGAGCAGCCCCAGGGGACACGCGGTGAGCCGCACGGTTCTGGTGACAGCACGGGCGTTCCGGGACGCGCCGGGAGAACACTGGAGCATCCTTGAACAGGCCGGGTGTCAGGTCAAGATCTCACCTTCCCAGGGGCGGCTGGAGGAGACCGCCCTGGCCGAGATGATCGCGGACTGCGATGGTGCGATTGTCGGCACGGAGCCGATCACAGCGAGGGTGATCGCCGGCGCGCCCCGCCTGCGGGTGCTGTCGCGGTTTGGGACAGGCGTTGACAGCGTTGACCTGGCCGCCGCCACTGCCGCGGGCATTGTTGTTACCGTAACCGCGGGGGCCAACGCGACCGCGGTTGCCGAGCTGGTGATCGGTTTCGTGCTGGCTCTGGCCCGGGGCATTCCCAGGTACGATGCGCGGACGAAGCGCGGGGACTGGCGACGGGAGGTGGGGGCCGAGATCGCCGGCAAGACCCTGGGCATCGTGGGCCTGGGGCGCATCGGCAAGGAGGTTGCCGTCCGCGCGCGGGCGCTTGGGATGCGGGTGACCTACTTCGATCCCGTGCGTCCTACCCCCGAGGAGGAGGCCGCGCTGGGGGTCACCTTCCTGGCGCTTGCGGATCTGCTGCGGGAGTCGGACTTCGTCTCGCTCCACGCCCCGCTCGCGCAGGAAACCGTGCGCATGATCGGAGCCAACGAACTCGCGCTGATGCGGCCATCCGCCTACCTGATCAACACGGCGCGCGGTGAGTTGGTGGACGAGGCGGCCCTCTCAGAGGCGCTGCGCAGGGGCGACCTTGCAGGCGCCGCGCTGGATGTCCGGACGGTCGAGCCCTCCCAGCCAGACGATCTCCTGTGCCTGGATTCGGTGATTCTCACGCCGCATGCGGGCTCCCAGACGCGGGAGGCGATCCTACGGATGAGCATCATTGCCGCCCGAAACGTCGTCTCGGTCCTGGCGGGTGAGCGGCCTGAGGGTGTGGTCAACCCTGATGTCTACGTCCGGGCATGCAAGGAGGGAATGGCAGGGCGTGCCCACAATGAAGGAGGTGAGAGGCGGCAGGGAAGGGAGCGGTAGCAGGGGAGTCCATCTGGTCGGGAGGTGATAGCACATGGCCCGCAAGAGAAGGCTGATCGGTATGCTGGTCGGCCTCGCCCTTTGTGTTACGCTTCTTCCCATGGGAGCGGCCGGACAGGGGAAGCCGTTCTCGGGCGCTACGCTTACCGTGTTCACCCAGAACCCACCGTACATCGCCAAGCCGGTGCAGATGTTCGCGCCGGCATGGCAGGAGCGCACCGGTGGGAAGATCAACCTTGTGACGGCTCCCTTCGGGGAGTTGTACTCCAAGTTGATGTCCTCCTTCGCCCTGGGGACGGCGGCATATGATGTGGCGCTGTTCGCCTCGGCCTGGATGGGTGACTTCGCCGGCAACCGGTACCTGCTCGATCTGACCGACCGCATCAAGGCCGACGCCGGGCTCAGCTGGGGCGACATCCTGCCTACCTATCAGCAAACAGTCAACTGGGGCGGCCTGCTCTATGCCCTTCCCATTGACGGCGACGTGCACACGGTGTACTACCGGCGCGACGCCCTGGAGAACCCCAAGCACAAGGCCCGGTTCAAGGCCAAGTACGGATACGACCTGCGGCCTCCTGCGACCTGGAAGGAGTATCGCGACATCGCCGAGTTCTTCAACGGCTGGGAATGGGCAGGGGACGGCAAAAAGCGCTTCGGCGTCCTCGAGGCCTTTAGGCGCGGCGGACAGGCGTTCTGGTTCTTCATGTCCCATGCGGCTTCCTATGTGAGCGTGCCGGGCCAGAGGGGGAACATGTTCTTCGACCCGGAGACCATGAAGCCGCAGATCAACAACCCGGGCTTCGTGAAGGCCCTGGAGGATTGGGTGGCCCTGGTCAAGCTGGGCCCGCCCGGCATGATCAACTTCGATTCGGGCGATGTGCGCAGCCAGTTCGCCGCCGGCGTGGCCGCCCTTGCACTCGACTGGGGCGATACCGGGATCGTTGGGGGCACGGATCCCAAGTCCATCGTGCGGGGGAAGATCGGCACCATCGTGCTGCCGGGCTCCTCGCAGGTGTACGACTACAAGACCGGCAAGTGGACGACGGTCGAGCGGCCCAACGTGGCGCCCTACCTGGCCTTCGGCGGCTGGGTCTGCGGTGTGATGGTTACAACCAAGAACCCCTCCGCCGCGTACGACTTCTGCCGGACCATCGCTGAGCCCAAGAACAGCTACACCGCCGTGACCACCGCGGAAACCGGGCTCAACCCGTTCCGCGCGTCCCACTTCGCCGACACCTCGGGCTGGAAGAAGTTTGGGTTCGTTGAGCCAGACCTAGGTTCGTACCTGGGGGCCATCAAGGCCTCGCTTGCTCACCCCAACGCCCAGCTTGACCTGAAGTTGCCTGGGCAGGCGCGCTACCTCGATGCGATGGAGACGCAGCTTGCCCGCGCCGCTGCCGGCGAGATCACTCCCAAGGCCGCCCTGGACGGCGCCGCGGCCGAGTGGGAGAAGATCACCAACGACCTGGGCCGCGACAGGATGATCGCCCTATACCGCGCGTGGCTGGGTCTCCCGGCCAAGTAGCACGGAGGGACGCCCCGCGGGCAGGCCCGCGGGGCGTCCCCAGCACGGCCTGAAAGGTGATCGCGGGCAGTCGAGAGCGCCCGGTTGAGAGCGCCCGGCTCAGAGCGCCCAGTTGAGAGCACCCGAGTGAGCAATCCGCGACCGACCCAGGCGTACCGCCCAGGGCAGCAGTCCGCGGCTCCCTTCCTGTTCCCGGCCGTTGGGATTCTGCTGCTGTTTGCGGTCTTTCCCTTCCTGTTCACGCTGGCCCTGACCCTGAGCCGCGTGTCCCTGGTGGGAGGACTGCGGCTGGGCTTCGGAGGTCTGGCCAACTGGATCCGGCTGGCGACCGACGACCGATTCTGGAACTCGCTGTCAAACACCGTGCTCATCGTGGCGGCCGCGGTTACGCTGGAGCTCCTGCTCGGGCTTGCACTCGCACTGCTGATGAACCGGCCCCTGCGCGGAGGCGGAATCTTCCGCACGGTGTTCATCCTGCCAATGACGCTGGCTCCCATTGCCATCGGCTACACGTGGCGGATGCTCTACCATGAGACCATCGGCCCTCTCAACGCCCTGCTCGACATGGTTGGGCTTCCCCCGGTGGCCTGGACAAGCGACCGGCACGTGGCCATCTTTGCGATCATCCTCACCGATGTCTGGCACTGGACCCCGTTCATGTTCATCGTGCTCCTGGCCGCGCTGCAAGCCCTGCCCGTGGAGGTGATCGAGGCCGCTCAGCTCGACGGGACCTCGGGATGGCAGCTCTTCCGCCACATCGTGTTCCCCATGCTCGTGCCGACCGCGGTGGCGGTGACGCTGCTGCGCACCCTGGAGGCGTTCAAGATCGTGGACGAGATCTTCATCATCACCGGGGGTGGCCCAGGCGTAGGCACGGAGAGCCTGACGCTCCACGCCTACTACGTGGGCTTCCTGTCCTTCGACCTTGCCTACGGCGCCACCATCGCCCTGGCGCTGTTCCTCCTGGTTATGGTGTCGGCCCTTGTCCTGGTGCGCGTGACGCGACGCTACCAGGCGGCGGAGTTGTGGTCATGAGGGCGCGCGGGATCAGGCTCGGGCTCATCTACGCCGCCCTCTCCGCCTGGGGCCTGTTTGCGCTCTTCCCCCTGTACTGGACCGTGATCGCTTCCTTCAAGGAACCCCTGGCCGTGAGCCAGGGAGCCACGTTCCTGCCATGGGTGGACTTCCAGCCCACGCTCTCCGCGTGGCGCGCCATCCTCTTCGGGATAGAGAAGGAGACGGTCGGCCGGCCGCTGGCCAACAGCGTCATCATCGGGCTGGGAAGCACACTCCTCGTCGTGATCGTGGGTGCGATGGCGGCTTACGGCCTTACGCGCTTCCAGGTGCGGGCCGGCCCGCTCGGCAACCAGGACGTGCTGTTCTGGATCGTCTCACAACGGATGATGCCGCCCATAGTGACCGGCCTGGCGCTGTTCCTGATGCTGCGCGTGGTGGGCCTGACGGATACCCGGGCGGGCATGGTGCTGGTCTACACCGCCTTCAACCTGCCGCTGGCGGTCTGGCTGATGCACAACTTCTTCAAGCAGATTCCGCCCTCGCTGGAGGAAGCCGCGCTCACGGACGGTGCCTCCCGCGCTCAGATCCTCTGGCGCATCGTCCTGCCGGTCTCGACGCCCGGGTTGGTGGCCACCTTTCTGTTCTGCCTGGTGTTTGCCTGGAACGAGTTCCTGCTCGCCCTGATCCTGACGTTCAGCGAAGCGCGCACGATGCCCATCCTGATCGCGTCCCAGCACACTCAGCGCGCCATAGAGTGGTGGTCGCTCTCGGCGATGTCGCTGATCACGATTCTTCCGGTTGTCCTGATCACTATTGGGCTGCAGCGGTACCTGGTGACCAACGTCCTGGGAGGCTTCGGACGATGAGGCGGCTGATTCTTGCCCACGACCTGGGGACGACGGGCAACAAGGCGACGCTGTTTGGGGAAGACGGCGTGCTGCTGGCGAGCGCGTTCGCCGGGTACGAGACACGCTACCCTGCCATCAACTGGGCCGAGCAGGACCCCGCGGACTGGTGGAGGGCGTTCTGCCAGTCATCCCGCCGGTTGCTGGAGCAGGCCGGCGTTGCCCCGGGTGAAATCGGCGTTGTCAGCTTCAGCGGCCAGATGATGGGCTGCCTGCCGGTGGACGCCCGCGGGCGTCCGCTGCGGCCCTCGATCATCTGGGCGGACCAGCGCGCGGAGGGAGAGGCCCAGTTGCTCCGCGAGCGGGTCGGCGAGGAGGCGGTCTACCGTCTGACCGGCCACCGCATCAGCCCCGCGTACTCCCTGGAGAAGATCCTGTGGGTAAGGGATCATGAGCCCGAGATCTTCAGGCAGACCCACAAGGTGCTGCATGCGAAGGACTACCTGATCTGTCGGCTCACTGGCGATTTCGTTACCGACTACTCGGATGCGTCGGGCATGAACGCCTTCGACCTGCACTCCAGGACTTGGGCGCACCAGATCCTCGACGCGGTGGGCGTGTCCGCAGAGATACTCCCGGCACTGCGCTCCTCGATTGACGTGGTGGGAGAGGTGCGGCCAGAGGCCGCGGCAGAGGCCGGGCTCTCGCCGGGCACGCCCGTGGTGGCCGGCGGCGGAGACGGTCCGTGCGCCGCGGTGGGCGCGGGCGTGGTTCGCCAGGGCACCGCTTACAACTACGTCGGCTCATCCTCGTGGATCGCGCTGGCATCTCCCGCTCCCGTAGAGGATCCCGAACGGCGCACGTTTAACTTCCACCACCTGGACCCTAGGATGATTATGCCCACCGGCACCATGCAGACCGCGGGCGGCTCCTACCAGTGGTTCAGGAACCAGCTCGGCGGGCTTGAGGCCCAGGAGGCACGAGAGCGCGGGGTTGATCCCTACGAGATCCTCGACCGCGAGGCAGAGGCGATCCCTCCGGGCGCGGGGAACCTGATCTATCTTCCCTACCTGATGGGCGAACGCGCTCCCCACTGGAACCCCCGCGCAAGGGGCGCCTTCATCGGCCTGACGATGACACACACGCGGGCGCACATGACGCGGGCAGTCCTGGAAGGTGTGGCCTTCAACCTGCGCATCATCCTGGACGCCTTCCAGCGGCAGGGCGCCGGGATCGAGCAGATGCGGTTGATAGGTGGAGGCGCACGGGGACGATTGTGGCGGCAGATCATCGCCGACGTGTACGGCGTGCCCGTGCTGCGTCCGCGCTACCTGGAAGAGGCCACCTCGCTGGGAGCAGCGGTGGCAGGCGGGATCGGGGTTGGGCTGATCAAGGACTTCAGCGCTGCCGAGCAACTGGTCGAGATCGTCGAGGAGCAGTCTCCTGATCCGGCCGCCGGCGGGCGCTATGCCGATCTCTACCCGGTCTTCTGCGACGCCTACACGGCGCTGGTCCCGATCTTCGAGCGCCTGGCGCAGGCGGGCTAGGCAGAACGTGCTGCGAATCCCATCCGAGGACCTCACCCGCCAGTATGCGGAGATCGCCACCGAAATCCGTGCGGCCCTGGACGAGGTCCTTCCCACCGGGCGCTATGTGCTCGGGCCCATGGTCGAGGCCTTCGAGCAGGAGTGGGCCGCCTACTGCGGGACGCAGTTCAGTCTTGGAATCAGCAATGGCACCGAGGCGCTGCACCTGGCCCTCCTTGCCGCCGGCATTGGGCCCGGCGATGAGGTGATCGTCCCGGCCAACACCTACGCTGCGACGGCGTTCGCGACATCGTACACGGGCGCGGTTCCGGTGTTCGCAGACGTTGACCCGGCCACATACAACGTCACCGCTGGTACCGTCGAGGAGGCCCTGACCCCGCGCACCAGGGCGGTTGTTGCCGTGCACATGTACGGTCAGCCGGTCGAGATGGATCTGATGGTCGCCCTGGAGCGGAGGCATGGTCTCGTAGTGATCGAAGACGCGGCTCACAGCCACGGTGCCCGGTACCGCGGCCGCCGCACCGGATCGCTGGGCGAGATCGGGTGCTTCAGCTTCTACCCCGCGAAGGTCCTGGGATGCTACGGCGACGGCGGGGCCATTACGACTGACCGGGAGGACTACTTCGAGGAGATCCGCGCTCTGCGCTACATGGGCCAGCGGACCAAGCACAGGCACGAGGTCGTCGGGCACCAGCAACGACTGGACGCACTCCAGGCGGCGATCCTGCGCGTGAAGCTCCGTCACCTGGACGCCTGGATCGCGCGGCGTCAGCGCTGGGCCGCGCTCTACTCCGAGCTCCTGGCCGGCCTACCGGTAGTGCCCCCCTGCGTCACTCCCGGCAACACGCACGTCTACTACATGTACACCATCCGCGCACAGCGGCGCGACGCCCTGATGGAATACCTGGCCGGGCGCGGCATCGGTACGCAGATCATCTATCCGACGCTGGTTCCCTTCCAGCCGGCATACGGGTCCCTGGGCTACAGGCCCGGCCAGTTCCCGGCAGCCGAGGCGGCCTGCGGCGAGGTCCTCTGCCTCCCGATCTTCCCGGAGCTGACCGAGGAAGAGGTGCGCGCCGTTGCGGATGCCGTCAGGGCATTCTACGCCGGATAGCCCCGGCGCATGACCAGACTCACCGTTCTTGGTGGAAGCAGCGTGGCCACACCCGAGCTCGTGGCCGTTCTGGCCCGATTTCCGACGCCGAGCCCGCCGCTCGAGGTGATGCTGCACGGTCGAAGCCCGGAGAAGCTGGAACTCGTGGGACGGGTGTGCGCCCGCGTGGCTGCGCAGAGGGAGGGGCTCGCGGTGGGCTGGACCACGGATCTCCCTCGTGCCCTGGACCGGGCGGGGATCGTGCTGCTGCAGGTGCGGGTGGGCGGGTACAGGGCAAGGGCGTTCGACGAGGCGTTTCCGCGCGAGCTCGGCATCCCGGGCGACGAGACGCTGGGCCCTGGGGGATTCGCGAACGCCCTGCGCACCGTGCCCGTGGCCGTGGACCTGGGTGCCGCGATCGAGCGACATGCTCCCAACGCGTGGGTGCTGAACCTGACCAACCCGAGCAGCGTGGTTCAGCTTGCCCTGCACCGGACCACCCGGCTGCGCTTGATCGGGCTGTGCGATGTGCCGGTTACGATGCTGGAGGGAATAGCCGGCGTCATCGGGGCAGGCCCCGGCGAGGTGCGGGTGGACTACGTTGGAATGCACCATTTCGGCTGGATCACGCGGGTGTGGCACCAGGGGCGTGAGGTGACAGGTGAGGTCCTGGCCCGCAGCGGCGAGCTCCCGTGGATCCATGCTCCTGCCGAGCTGGTCTGCGCCATGGGCGCGATCCCAGGACCGTTCTTCGACTACGTGCTGGTACCCGAGGTGGTGCTCCGGCAGCAGACGGGCCGGCGGCTGCGCGGAGAGGAACTCCTGGACCTGGAGGAAACCCTGCTCCGAGAGTACCGCGCGTACCTGGCCTCGGACGAGGCCGGGTCCTCGGCAGGAGTGGGACGGCGCCGCGCAATCTGGTACGCCAAGATCATCGGGCCTGTCATCTGGGCCCTGATCGCGGATGCCGGGGCCGCGCAGATCCTGGATCTGCCCAACCATGGAGCCGTGCCCTGGCTGCCGGACGACGCAATCGTGGAAGTACCCGCATCCCTCGGCCCACAGGGCCCGAGGCCTGCAGGCCGTGGGGTCGCCCCGCCGGACGTGGTGGCGCTCACGCAGCACCACTGCGCGTGCGAGTCCCTGCTCGTGGAGGCGATCCTTGAACGCTCGTACGGTAAGGCGTGGCGGGCCATGGCACTCAACCTGATGGTGCACGGCTCGGCCCAGGCCCGGACCCTGCTGGACCGGATCTGGCCCCACGGCGGCATTGTTCTCTAGGGCATTCTTCTCAAGCCGGGCAGGGAGCCGCCGCCGCCCGCGCGAAGACCGGCATGATCCGGGCCAGGTACACGAGGAGGAAGAACGATGGCATGGAGTCAGACCCTGGAAGCATTCGATCTCCTTGACTCCGCGCGGGCCAGCGGTGAGCGCGTGGCCGAGGCGCTCCGTAGCCGCGGCGCGGAGTGTCAGGTGGTTCAGGTAACCGGCGAGAAGGGCTCCACCGATTTCGTCCGCGTTGCCTTCCCGGGAACCAGGGGACGCAGCACAGGTGGGGACGCCAGAACGCTGGGCATCATTGGCAGGCTCGGCGGCATAGGCGCCCGCCCAGACCGGATCGGCCTCGTTTCGGACGCCGACGGCGCCATAACCGCGGTCGCGTGCGCGCTCAAGCTGGCGGAGATGCGCCGCGAGGGAGACCCATTGCCCGGGGACGTCATCGTCGCCACCCACATCTGTCCGCGCGCTGTGATAATGCAGATCGCGCCGGTGGCGATGATGAACTCGCCCGTGGACATCGCGACAATGAACGCCCACGAGGTGGATCCCTCCATGGAGGCGATCCTATCCGTTGACACGACGCGGGGCAACCGGGTCATCAACCACAAGGGCATCGCCATCACGCTGCCGGTCAAGGAGGGGTACATCCTGCGGGCCGGCGAATGCCTGCTCGACATCTACCAGTGGGTGACCGGCCTGGCGCCGGTGATCGTGCCGCTGGCCACCCAGGACATCACGCCCTATGGCACCGGGCTCCGGCACATCAACAGCATCGTCCAGCCCTCGACCGCGACGGCTGCGCCGGTGGTGGGACTAGCCCTCACTGCCGAGGTGCCCGTTCCCGGCGCGGCATCGGGCGCCAGCCAGGCCGCCGACATCGAGACCGCGGTGCGGTTCTGCCTGGAGGTCGCCAAGGCCTACGGCGAAGGCATTTGCGAGTTCTACGACCGCAAGGAGTTCGACGAGTTGCTCATGCGGTACGGACCGATGCGCCGCCTCCAGACGCCGGGCCAGGAGGCCCCGGCTTGAGCCGCCTGGCGCTCACCACCGCGCATGTCGAGGCCGCGGTCCTGGGCGGCGCGGTCCTGGGTGGCGGCGGAGGTGGATGGATAGCCGAAGGCCTTGCGCGCGGCCGCCTGGCAGTGGCGCTGGGCACGGTGGAGCTCGTCTCGGTTGACGACCTCCCGCCCGATTCCATGATCGCCACCGCGGCGCTGGTCGGCGCGCCCTCGCCCAAGGAGCAGTTCGTGCGGCCGGTGGACTTCATACGGGCCATGCGGTTGCTTGCGGAGCGGGCCGGGATCATACTGGGTGGGATCATCGCCAACGAGAACGGCGGTGGGGCTACCGTGAACGGCTGGCTGCAGGCGGCCGCATTGGGCCTGCCTGTGGTGGACGCGCCGTGCAACGGCCGCGCTCATCCCACCGGCCTGATGGGCGCGATGGGGCTCCAGCGGGTGGAAGGGTACACCTCCCACCAGGTTGCGGCCGGCGGCAACCCTGCTGCCGGGCGCTATATCGAGGTCTACGCTGCCGGGGCGATCAGGCGGGCGGCGTTCTTGATCCGCACCGCTTCCATCGAGGCCGGCGGCACGGTGGCCGTGGCGCGCGACCCTGTGCCGCTCTCGTATGTCCGCAACCATGCCGCGCCCGGCGCGATCCGGCAGGCGATCGCCACGGGCGAAGCCATGCTGGCTGCGCGGCCCCGCGGGGGAGGGGCCGTTGTGGAGGCCGCCGCCAGGGCCCTGGGTGGACTGGTGATGGATGAGGGCACGGTAGAGAGCGTGCGGCTCGAGGTCGCGGGCGGGTACGATGTGGGAACGGTCTTGATACGTGGTGGACGCGGCCGGCACGAGCTGACCTTCTGGAACGAGTACATGACACTGGAGACCGATGGGGAACGCAGGGCCACCTTCCCGGATCTGGTCACCACCATGAACCCCGACGATGGCACGCCGCTGGCCACGGCCGAGGTGGTGGCGGGGATGCGCGTAGCCGTTCTGGTGGTCCCGCGGCAGCGCCTGATCCTGGGCGCAGGGATGCGGGATCCCGAGCTGTTCATGGACGTGGAGCGTACCGTGGACAAGGAGGTTGTGCACTATGTCTTCTAACCCGGGCGTCGTGGCCGCGGTTACGATCGGGCAGAGCCCGCGCCCCGACATCTTCGATGAGATCATGCCCCTGCTCGGAGCCGACATCCGGGTGATCGAGGCCGGCGCGCTGGACGGCCTGGGCGATGAAGAGATCGCGGCACTGCGCCCGACTCTGGACGACCCCATCCTGGTGACACGGCTGCGCGACGGCAGCGAGGCGCTGGTCGGTAGGCGGCGGATCCTGCCGCGCGTGCAGGGCTGCATTGACCAAGTGGGGCATCAGGCCGACCTGATCGTGTTGCTCTGCACAGGAACTTTCCCGCCGTTTGCGACTCAGCGGATGGTGCTCTACCCCGAGCACGTGATCTTCCAACTGGCCCGGGCGGTCGCGCCGGGCGGCCGGATCGGCGTGCTGACGCCGTCGGCGCACCAGGTCGCCGACCAGGAACGCAGGTGGCGCGATGTGGCCTCGGTGGTGACCGTGCTGCCTTTCTCGCCCTACACTGCGAGCGATGACGACGACCTGAGCAGGGCCTGCGCCGCCTTCGTAGATGCGAACGTGGACATTGTCGTTCTGGACTGCTTGGGCTACACGGTGGCGCTGAAGCAGAAGGTAAGGAGGCTGGCCCGCCGCCCTGTTCTGCTCGCGCGTACCGTGCTCGCAAGGGCCGTGGCCGAACTCGTCTAGCCCACACCATGGATCCGTCTCTCCTGCCCTTCTTCAGCCCTGGCGGGGTTGTCGTCATCGGCGCCTCGCACGACCCCGTCAAGCTGGGCTACGGGGTGGCGCACAACCTGGTGGCGAGCGGGTACCGGGGAGCGATCCACCTGGTGAATCCCAAGGGAGGGCGCCTTCTCGATCGCCCCGTCTACGCCGAGGTTGCCCTGGTGCCCGACCCCGCGGACCTGGCGATCCTGATCGTCCCAGCGCCGGCGGTTTCCGAGGCGCTGCGGGCATGCGCGTTGCGCGGGATCCGGACCGCGATCGTAACCTCGGGTGGTTTCCGTGAGGCAGGCCCGGAGGGCGCGGCCCTGGAGGCGGAGTGCGCGCGCATTGCCCGCGAATCTGGGATCCGCCTGCTGGGTCCCAACTGCATCGGCGTGCTGGACACGCACCTGCCGCTGGATACCACGTTCCTGCAACCGCCGGGGCCGCTTCCCGGCAGCGTCGCTTTCATTTCGCACTCGGGCGCCATGTGCGCGGTCGTGGCGGAGCAGGCGCGAGCGCTGGGTCTTGGGATCTCGCGGATGGTCAGCTTGGGCAACCAGGCCGACATCACCGAGACTGAACTGTTACCCCTGGTGGCGGAGGACCCGGACACGCGGGTCGTGACGCTCTTCCTGGAGGGTTGCTCCGACGGCCGGCGGTTCGTTGAGGAATCCGGCCGGATCGCGCGCCGGAAGCCTATCATCGCCCTGAAGGCAGGACGATCCGCAGGAGGGCGGCGGGCCGCGGTCTCTCACACCGGCGCGCTGGCAGGGCAGGATACCGCCTACGACGCGGCGTTCCACCGCGCCGGGGTGATCCGCGCAGGCACCATCGAGGAGATGCTGGATTGGGCACGTGCCCTGGAGTGGTGTCCCCTACCCACGGGGCGCGCGATGGCGGTGCTCACCAACGCGGGCGGCCCAGGGGTGATGGCCGCCGACGCCCTGGAAGCATGCGGTCTGTCTCTGGCTGAACTGAGCGAGGCCACGCGCTCCGCGCTGCAAGGCCTGCTGCCCGGCTCCGCCAGCGTGGGCAACCCCGTGGACATCCTGGCCTCAGCCTCTCCTGAGATGTACGCTGCCTGCCTGCGTCTCCTGCTGCGTGATCCCGGCGTGCACGGCGTGCTGGTGATGCTCCCGCCGCCACCGATGCACCCGGCCGGGTCCGTGGCCGACGAGCTCGTTCAGGTAGTGCAGGCCTCTGCCAAGCCGGTGATGGTCGCTCTGATGGGCGGGGACTCAATGCGTCACGCCGCCGAGCGGCTGCGCGCCGCGCGCATCCCGGACTGCCGATCGCCCGAGAGCGCGGCGTCGGCCCTGGCTGCGCTCGCAGGACGCGCCGAGGCACTGGGCCGCTCCGAACAGCCGCCCATGGTTTTCGATGACGTGCATCCCGAGGTGGTACGCGAGACTGTCCGCCGCGCCCTGGCTGGCAGCACCGGTGTCACGGGCGCTGTCGGCAGCACCGGTGTCTGGCTTGCCCCTGGCGAGGCCGCCCGCGTCATGGCCGCGTACGGGATCCCGGCCCAGCCGGCCGCGCTGGCCCAAACCGCCACGGAAGCCGCTGCCCTGGCCTGCCAGATGGGCTTTCCTGTGGCGCTGAAGGTTGTATCCCCTGAGATCACGCACAAGTCCGATGTCGGCGGGGTGATGCTGGATCTCCCGGATGCCGCGGCCGTGGCCGGCGGCTTCGCGGCGATGCTGGAGAGGGTGCGGTCGGTCCGACCCGATTCCAGGATCGATGGCGTGATCGTGCAGCGGATGCTCCCTGCCGGACAGGACTTGATCGTCGGCGCGCTCGCAGACCCGCAGTTTGGGCCGCTGATGATGCTCGGCTCCGGAGGGGTGGAGGTAGAGGGGCTGCGCGATGCCGCCTTTGCCCTGGCCCCGCTTTCGAGGCCGGACGCCGAAGCGTTGCTGGCCAGCACGTGGGCCGGCCGGAGGCTAGGCGGCTACAGGAACCTGGCGTCGGCCGACCGCGGCGCGGTGATTGAGGTGGTGCTGCGCCTGGCGCAGCTGGCCGCCGACTTTCCGGACCTTGTTGAGATCGAGATCAACCCGCTGCGGGCCCTGCCTGATGGGCAGGGGGCCGTCGCGGTGGACGTGCGGGCTCTCGCGCGGCGCGGATAGATCCGGCTGCGGCTGGTTCAGGCAGAGGTAGCGGCCACGACGACGCGATCGCGCCCCTCTGACTTCGCACGGTAGAGCGCCGCATCCGCGTTCTCTATCAGGTCCTCCCCACTCGCGCCGTGCTCGGGGAAGGCCGCAACTCCCAGGGAGATGGTCACCGGGCCCAGGGACTCGCCCAGGTGCGAGACGTGCAGGTGCTTGGCGGTCTCCCGGAGCTGCTCGGCACGCGACCTGGCGCAGTTCAGCGCTGCCTCGGGCAGAATCAGGACGAACTCCTC
>VGFA01000026.1 GCA_016869025.1 Armatimonadota bacterium
GCGGGCAACCACGTCTTCTAGGACTATCTGGCCAACTGCCGGCAGAGTGGGCGGCCAACCGACCAGTAGGGCTGCCAGGACCAAAATCACCGCCTTGCGTGCACGCGCCAGGATCCCCATGACTTAGCCCCCTATGGAGTAGTCTACCTGCGCGCGAAACAGGTCCGGGGCGGCCTCGAACGCCGCACGGCCGATGATCGAGTCGCGATCTATGGCCAGGTCAATGGCGAGTGTGCCGTTCAGGTGGTCAATCTCGTGCTGCAGCAGTTCTGAGGTGGGCTGGTCCAGCCGGAACCATTCGCGTTCCTGCCCCTGCTCGTCGGTGTAGCGGACCGAGATGGACAGATGACGCCGCACCCGAACCAGGAGGTAGGGGAAGCACATGCAGTCGTCCCACATGGTGAAGGCCTCCTCGCTGTGCCAGGTGATCTCGGGGTTGACGATGACGAACGGTCCTTGACCCAGGTTCAGGGCAACGAGGCGCAGGGCAATGCCGATCTGCGGGGCCGCTATCCCCCGCCCGAACCCGTGGCGCGCGCGGAAGGCCTCAAGCGTCTCCACCAGGCGCCGGGCGTCCGTTGCGAACGATGGGTCGGAGAGATCGCGAACGCGGGTGGAAACGGCCCTCAGCCGGGGATCGCCCAGCGGCAGCACATCCGCCATCCCATTCCTCCGCGCCTCGAAGGTTCCTCCTCGGGCTGCCGAAACCCTGCGGGCTGCCCGCAGGGATGCGAAGCCCAGCGGGCACCGCGGCCAAGGGCTGCGCCTTGAGCCCTTCCGGGCTCGGTGCTACACTGACTCCGCCCATGGATCCGGTGCTGATTCAGATTGGCCCCCTGGCGATCCGGTGGTACGGCGTGATGCTGGCCGCCACGATCGCCCTCGGTATGATCGTTGCCTATCGTGTCGGACCGCGGTTCGGGGTCGCCACCTCGATCCTGGACAATACGGTCGTGACCTTTGTCGTCGTGGCCCTGGCCGGCGCACGCCTGGGGTACGTGCTCTCCCATCCGGCGGGATTCCGCAACATCGTGGAGGTCATCCGGCTGGACCACGGAGGGCTCACCTCGCACGGCGCGATCGCCGCGGGCCTGCTCTATCTCGCCTGGGCCGCGCGCCGACACGGCGTCTCTATCTGGTCTCTGGCGGACACGTTCGGCTGGGCGATTCCGATCGGAAACATCCTGGTGCGGTTCGGTAACTTCGCCAACGGCGAGCTCTACGGCGATCCCACGACACTTCCCTGGGGCGTGCGGTTCCCAACGGCACCAGACCTGCCGCGGCATCCCCTGCAGATATACGAGATGATCTTCGCCGCGATCATCCTGCTGGCCGCCCGCAAGATCGCGCCGAAACGGCGGTTCGAGGGGCAGGTGTTCTGGACGATCGTGGTGGCCACTTCGATCGGCCGGCTCTTTCTGGATGCGTTGCGCAGCGACGTGCGGGCGGTGGGCTGGCTGACCATGGGGCAGATCCCGGCCACCCTGCTGATCGCCTGGGGTGCGTGGGTGTTGTTCCGGGGCGGCGCTAGGGCGAGCCGATCCGCCTAGAGCCTGGAGAGCAGCGCGCCCACCTGCTGCGCAAACGAGGTGACCGCTCCCGGCAGAACGCCCGCATGGACAACGGCGGCGGCGGCAATGAGCAGCGCGAGGTTCAACAGAGGGCTGGCGTGCAGGCGCACCCCACCGGACGGGTCGGCCGCGCCTGCGCTCCCGGCCCCGGCATCGCCCCCAGCGCCCGCAGACGCGGGCTCCCCCGCGTACATCACGTAGGCCACGCGCATGTAGTAGTACACCGAGATCACGCTGGTCAGCACCCCGATCAGCGCCAGCGCCAGGCCGGCCACACTGCCGGTCTCAACCGCCGCGGCGAAGATGCCCAGCTTGGCCACGAAGCCGCCTGTCGGTGGAAGCCCTGCCAGCGAGACCAGAAACAGCGCCGCGGCCGCGGCCAGCAGCGGCGCGCGGCGCGCCAGTCCCGCGTAGTCCTCGATCCGGTCGGCCTCTCCACCGCCGCGCTCCAGCGCGACGGCCACCGCAAAGGCGCCCGTGCCCATGGCCGCGTAGATCGCCAGGTAGGTCATCACTGCCGATGCCGCCGCCGGCGTCGCGGTTGCCACGCCGACCAGCAGGTAACCGGCGTGGGCGATGCTCGAGTACGCCAGCATCCGCTTGTAGCTGGACTGCGCCAGCGCGGCCAGATTGCCGACGATCATGGTCAGTGCGGCGAGGGCTCCGAGCACCAGGGTCCACTGGTCGGCCAGCGCGGCCAGCGCCAGCGGAAACACGCGCAGCAGCGCCACGAAGGCGCCGATCTTGGCGATGACCGACATAAACGCTACAGCGGGAAGCGGCGCGCCCTCGTAGACATCGGGCGCCCAGGTGTGGAACGGCACCAGCGCGGCCTTGAACCCCAGGCCTATGGACAGCAGCCCCACGCCCGCCGCTGCGGAGATGCCCGCGGGCTGCTGCGCAAACGCGACCCCAAGGTCAGGGAGACGGGTCGTGCCTGTCTCGCCGTAGAGCAGCGCGATTCCGTACAGGAAGAACGCGCTGGCAAACGCGCCGAGCAGGAAGTACTTCATGCCGGCTTCGTGGGACCGGGTGTTGCCGCGCGCCCATGCCGCCAGCACGTAGAGCGGGATGGAGAGCGTCTCCAACGCCAGGAACAGCATCAGTAGATCGCGGCTGGCCGCCATCAGCATCGCACCGGCGCCTGCGGTCAGCACCAGCACGTAGTACTCCCCGCGGTCCAGGTTGTACCGCCGGAGGTACTCAGGGGCGACGAGCACTCCCAGCCCGGTCGCCGCCAGCGCCACGACCTGGCCGACGCGCGTGAGGGCATCGCGCACGTACATCCCGGCAAACGAGACCCCATCTGCTGCCCCGGCCGCGACCCAGGCCGCCCAGAGCACACCTGCCAGGCTTGCCGCCACCAGGTACCCTCGGCGCTCAGGCGCCAGCCACAGATCCGCCATCAGCACCAGGAGCGCCGCGCCCAGCACGATCATCTCAGGCAGGATGAGGGTCAGGTCCACAACCGGGGGAGCAATCATCGCTGCACCCTCACGACCGCGCCGTCCACGGCCGCGTCCCTCACGACCGCCCGCGCCGGAAGCGTGGTCGCCGCCGTACGGTTGAGCCGCTCTAGCGCCGCCTGAACCGCGGCCTCCGACCGGTCCAGCAGCGGCCTGGGGTAGACGCCGATGGCGAAGATGAGGGCAATCAGCGGCACAAACACCAGCACCTCCCGCCGGGTGAGTTCTGCGAGCCGCTCCGGATGCTTCGCCGCCAGCGGCCCGTGCATCACCTGCTGGTAGGCCCACAGCAGGTAGACCGCGGACAGGATCACCCCACCGACTGCCAGCGCGGCCCACCAGGTCGAGGTCCGGAAGGCGCCGAGCAGTATCAGGAACTCGCCCACGAACCCGTTGGTCCCGGGCAGCGCCGCCGAGGAGAGCAGCACGATGGTGAAGATGGCGGCAAACCTGGGCATGCGCGCGGCCACGCCGCCGTAGTCGGCGATCTCGCGCGAGTGCGTACGCTCGTAGAGAACACCGACAATGAGGAACAGCGCGCCGGTGCTGACGCCGTGGTTGACCATCTGGATGAGCGCGCCCTGGAACCCCTGCTCGTTCATCGCTGCGATGCCCAGCATCACGAAGCCCAGGTGGCTGACGCTGCTGAACGCGATCAACCGCTTCAGGTCGGTCTGCGCCCACGAGACCGCGGCGCCGTAGAGGATCCCCACTATCGCCAGGGCGGCCAGCAGCGGCGCGGACGCCACCAGGGCATCGGGGAACAGCATCGGCCCGAACCGCACGAACCCGTAGGTCCCCATCTTCAATAGAATCGCGGCCAGGATCACGCTGCCCGCGGTCGGTGCCTCGGTGTGCGCGTCCGGAAGCCAGGTGTGCAGCGGCCAGATCGGCACCTTCACGGCGAAGGCCAGGGCGAAAGCGGCAAACAGCCATGTCTGCGTTCGGACGGGCAGGACCATCGTGGCCAGACGCTCGATGTCGAAAGTTCGCTCCCACAAGAGCACGGCTCCCAGCACGTGCGTCGCGATGATCGCGATCAGCATCAACACGCTGGCCGCCATCGTGTACAGGAAGAACTTGATCGCGGCGTAGCGGCGGGCCGGCCCGCCCCAGAGCGCAATGAGGAACGCCATGGGGATGAGGACCGCTTCCCAGAAGACGTAGAAGAGGATGAGGTCGAGACTCAGGAAAGTGCCGAGCACCGCGGTCTCCAGGCCCAGGATCGCCACCGTGAACGCTTTGACACGATCGGAAATCGCCGCCCACGAGCTGAGCAGCGCGATCGGGAAGATCACGGCGGTCAGGCCCACCAGCAGCAGCGAGATCCCGTCCACGCCCACGCGGTAGCTGATGCCGTACGCCGGCACCCATGCCGCCTGCTCCACCATCTGCATCGCGCCGGAGGACGCGTCGAACGCCTGGAACACCCTCGCCGCGGCAAGCAGCACCAGCAGACTCACGGCCAGCCCGGCCCAGCGCACGACGCCCTCACGCCCGCGCGGCAGCAGCGCGATTGCCAGCGCGCCGGCCAGCGGAAGGAAGATCAGCGTCGTCAGCATCGCGCTACCCCGGATTCCCGCAACGCCCGCACCTCATCCCGTTACCTCAGGACCCAGTACCCTACGATCAACACCGCGCCAATCAGCACGCCGAGCGCGTACTGCCGGGCGTAGCCGGTCTGCAGACGGCGGGAAGCGCCACCCAGCGCCCCGAACAGACGGCCCACCCCGTTCACCGCCGCGTCAATCACTCCCAGGTCCACGGGCCCGGCCATCCAGCGGCCCGTCGCGTGGCCGGGGGTGACAATGCTCCGATCGTAGAGCGCGTCAACGTACCAGCGCTGCTCCAGCAGCGTACCCATCGCCCCCAGGTGGGGATCGCGCCGGTTCCTGTGGACGATCCAGCCAGTCAGCACGCCCGCGAACGCCACCGCAACCGAGATGCCCATCAAGATTGCTGCCGGGGGGTGCGGTGCCGCTGCGCCCTCTACCTCCACGGCGCCGAGCAGGGGTGCCAGGAAGCGCAGCAGCGGCTCGCCGGCGGCATGCGCGCCCAGCGCCCCTCCGGCCACCGACAGGACCGCCAGGAGCGCCATCGGCCACAGCATCACCGGCGGGGATTCGTGCGGATGCGCGCCCGCCTCCGCGGGCGCGCCAAAGAAGGTGAGCGCCACCGCCCGCGTGATATAGACCGCGGTCACGAACGCGGTCAACAGGCCCAACGCGTAGGGGATGTAGTTGCCGCTGGCCATGCCCAGCGCGAAGGCATGCTCCAGGATCAGGTCCTTGCTGAAGAAGCCGGCAAACGGCGGAATCCCGGCCAGCGCCAGTCCACCGACGATGAAGCCTGCGGCGGTCCACCGTATGGTCCGGGCCAATCCGCCCAGACGCCGTACGTCAATCACGTCGTGCATCGCGTGCATCACGCTGCCGGCGGAGAGAAACAGCAGCGCCTTGAAGAACGCGTGCGTCACCAGGTGAAAGATCCCGATCGCCGGTGCGATCGCGCCCATCGCCAGGAACATGTAGCCGAGCTGGCTGATCGTGGAGTAGGCCAGCACCCGCTTGAGATCGTGCTGCCGCAGCGCCACCGTAGCGGCGTAGAAGGCGGTGAGGGCGCCGATGATCGCGATCACCGCCAGGACTGTCGGCGACGACAGGAACAACGTGTCCAGGCGGGCGACGAGGAAGACGCCCGCGGTCACCATGGTGGCGGCGTGGATCAGGGCCGAGACAGGGGTCGGCCCTTCCATGGCATCGGGCAGCCAGACGTGCAGCGGGAGCTGCGCCGACTTGCCGGTGGCCCCTGCGAACAGCAGCAGCGCGGCTGCCAGACGCAGGCCGTCTGGCAACTCGCCCACGCGGTTGCGGATCTCCGGGATGTCCAGCGTGCCCAGCGTAGTGAAGAGCAGGAACAGCCCCAACAGGAACGCGGCGTCGCCGATCCGGTTGACCACGAACGCTTTGCGGCCGGCGGCAGCCGCGGCCGGGCGCGCGAACCAGAACCCGATCAACAGATACGAGCACACGCCGACCAGCTCCCAGCCCACGAACAGCACAAGCAGGTTGCCGGCCAGCACCAGGAGGAGCATGGCAAAGATGAACAGGTTCAGGTAGGCGAAGTAACGCGAGACGTCGGGGTCGTGCGCCATGTAGCCGATCGAGTAGACATGAATGAGGAACCCGACGCCGGAAACAACAAGCGCCATCGTCAGCGACAGGGCATCCACCTGAAGACTGGCCTGCACCCAAAGGTCGCCCGCTCCCAGCCAGGTGAACAGCGGCACAACCACCGAGAGCGCCGCCTGCGATGCTCCCTCTGCCGCGAACGCTGCCTTTGCCGCCGCGGCCTGCGTGTAGGCCGCCAGCGCAAGCGCTGCGGTGGCGAAGCTCGCGCCGACCGTCGCGCACGCCACCAGTCCCGAGACAGTGCGTGACAGCCGGCGGCCGGCCAGCCCGTTGACGAGCCAGCCCAGCAGCGGCCACACCAGGATCAGGGGCACAAAACCCATCGCCTAACCCCGCAGCAGATCCACGTCGTCAATGTCCACGGTGGACCGCGACCGGAAGATCTCCACGATCAGCGCCAGTCCCACTACGACCTCCACCGCCGCGACCACCAGCACGAAGAACACGATCACCTGCCCGTCAATACCAAGGTGCTGCCTGGCAAACGCGATGAAGGCCAGGTTGACCGAGTTCAGCATCAGCTCGATGGACATGAACACGATCAGGGCGTTGCGGCGGACCAGCACGCCCACGACGCCCATGGTGAAGAGCACGGCGCTGAGCACCAGGTATGCCGAGGCCGGTACCACGGGCTACCGCCCTCCTCTTCCGGCGGGCGGCCCTCGCTTGACCACGACCACCGCGGCGATTATGCCCACCATCAGGATCACCGACGCCAGCTCGAACGGCAGCAGGTAGGTCACAAACAGCACCTCGCCCACCTGCTGGGCGGTGCCGAACCCCTCGGGCGCAGGCGCCAGCGGCCTGGCCGCTGCCACGCTGCCGGCAAGCAGGGCCGCCAGGAACAACGCAGCGAAGACCGCCGCCGCGCCGCGCTGGCGCGGCAGCTTCTCGACCGGGCCCTCGCCCCACCGGGCGTGCAGCAACATGATCACGAAGAGGAACAGCACAACGATCGCGCCGGCGTAGATGATCACCTGGAGCACGGCGATGAACTGCGCGGCCAGCAGCAGGTACGTGACCGCCAGCGATGCCAGGACCACCAGAAGCGCGATCGCGCTGTGTACGGGCTTGCGTGAGGCTATCACGCCCACCCCTCCGGCTACGGCCATCGCTGCTGCGGGGACGAAGATGACCCAATCCATCTGCCCGCTACACCTCCCGCCCCGGATCGCGGCCCGAGGCCCCGGGATAGGGCTCGGTCAACATCGGCTTCGTGTAGACCAGCGAGGCGCGCGAGTAGCCGGCCAGCTCGTAGTCCTGCCCCAGCACGATGGAGCCGGTGGGACACGCCTCTTCGCAGAAGCCGCAGAAGATGCATCGCAGCATGTTGATCTGGAACTGCTCGGCGTGTCGCTCGCCCTTGCTGATCTGGCGTTCGGGCGTGTTCTCCGCGGCCTTCACGTAGATCGCCTGAGACGGGCAGACTATCTCGCAGAGCTCGCATCCCACGCAGCGCTCAACGCCGTCGGCATATCGCGTCAGCCAGTGCCGCCCCTTGAACCGCTGCGCGACCTTGGTCTTGACCTCCGGATAGAGCACGGTCACGGGAGGCCGGAACAGGTACCGGCCGGTAATCAGGAAACCCCGCAGGAGCGCTATGGACTGCTTGAACAGGCCCGGCACCGGCTACCCTCCTACCAGGGCCACAATCACGGCCGTGGCGACGACGTTCAGCAGACCGATCGGGATCAGCACCTTCCAGCCGAAGGCCATCAACTGATCGTGCCGCACCCGCGGCAGCGTTGCCCGAATCCAGATGAACAGGCACGCGAAGGCAAAGGTCTTGATCCCTACCCAGAGGGGACCGGGCAGCAGCGGCCCGTGCCACCCACCGAAGAACAGCGTGGTGACAAGCAGGCTCATCGTGATGATGCCGACGTACTCGCCGACGTAGAACATCGCGAACTTGAAGCCGCCGTACTCAGTGTGGAACCCGGCGATCAGCTCCTGCTCTGCCTCCGGCAGGTCGAACGGCGCGCGGTTCGTCTCGGCGAGAGCGCCTATAAAGAACAGCAGGAACCCCACCGGCTGGAGGGCCACGTACCAGAGCCGCTGCTGCGCGTTCACGATGTCCACCAGACTGAGCGACCCGGCTGTCAGGACCACGGAGACCACGGCCAGCCCGATGGCCAGCTCGTAGCTGATCAACTGGGCACTCGACCGGAGACAACCCAGCAGCGCGTACTTGTTGTTGGACGACCAGCCGCCCAAGATGACGCCGTACACGCCGATGGACGAGGCGCCAAGCACAAGCAGTATGCCCACGTTGACGTCGGCGATGTAGAGCGACACCGGGGTCCCAAGGATGCGAATCTCCGGCCCGATGGGGATCACGGCGTAGACGAACAGCGCGGCGACCATCGAGATGGCCGGCGCAAGCAGGTAGATGAAACGGTCGGCGGTCGCCGGCATGAAGCTTTCCTTGAATATCAGCTTGATCCCGTCGGCAAATGGCTGAAGCAGCCCGAACGGGCCGGCCCGGTTAGGACCATAGCGCAGCTGGAAGCGGGCGAGCAGTCGCCTCTCCAGCAGGGTCGCGTACGCGAACCCGAGCAGCACCATGACCACGAGGGCTATGCTCTTGACCGCGGCGACCAGGACCACGGAGATCACTGGGGCTCCCCTCCCGGTGGAGCAACAGGCCTGATCTCCACGCCGACCGGCACCGGAGACCAGCGCACGAGCGCGTGCACCGGGACGCCGTCATAGCCGCGGTGGACGATGACCTGGCCGGGGAGCGTGACGTCGCTCACGCGGGCCTGGACGACCACCGATGCGTGCTCTGTAGCCAGTTCCACCAGGCCGAGATCGGTCACGCCGGCGCGGGCCGCGTCGGCAGGATGGATCAGACAGTGGGCAGTACCGGCAAGATCGCTCAGACCACGGCACCGGCCGGTCATGCTTCCCTGGGTGAAGAGGCGATCGGCGACCGCTACGATGAGGAAGGGCGCGGTCCCTTCACGGACGTCACCTGAGTGCGCGCCGGCGCCCGAGATGGCGAGCCCGTCCGGCTCGATCCGCGCGGCGGTGCCAGGACCGAGCACGAAGCGCATCCTGGCGGATAGCAGGTCGAATATCTCCCGGTCGGCGCGGGCCTGTCCCGGGCCCTTCACCGCCGCCCGCAGCGTCAGGGTCCTGCCTTCCAGGTTGGTCACCGTGCCGTCCTTTTCGGGCAGGACCAGCACCGGCAGCACCACGTCGGCCGCCAGGGCCGTTGCCGACAGGAACGCCTCGTGCACCACCACGAACCCGACCCCACGACGGGCCGATTGCCATGCCGCGCCGTCGGTCACCGCCGTGGCAGGATCGCTCCCGGCCACGTACAGGAGATCGAACGCTCCTGCGGCCGCGCCCCGGAGAATCCCGGGCGCGTCCATCCCTCCCTCTCCGGGCAGCAGGCCGAACCTCTGCGCTCCGAGGTCGTTGCCCTGCCCGCGCGCGATGTGCAGGGTGCCGTTCACCCGCCGGGCCAGGGCGTCCGCGGAGCGCAGCAGGTCCGGACCGTCAGGTCCGTCCATCGCGAACCTTCCCAGCAACACGTGGACGCGCTCGCCGGATGCGATGGTCGCGGCCGCCGCTGCTAGATCAACGCTCTCCGCCGGAGGCGCGGCCAGCCCTGCCACATCACCGCTCTCCGGGGGAGTCGCGGCACCGGCCGCTGCCAGCGCAGCCACAAGCGGGGCGATCCGGTCTTGACGGTCGAGGAGCTCGCAATGCGCATGGCGCCGGACCTCGAGCCGCTTGGCATGGACGATCACCAGCCGCGCGCCCCGGTCAATGGCCGCCTTGATCCGCAGCCACACCACCGGATACTCCTCGGTGATATCACAGCCGACCAGCACGAAGACGTCACCCCGGCCCAGTTCGTCGAGGGACGAGCGTAGCCCCCAACTCACCCCGAGGCTCGCGCCATCAGGTGGGGAGTCCACACGGTGGTCCAGGTGGGGCGTACCCACCAGATCACGGAAGAACCCTGCCGCGGCAGAGGCGTCCTCGTTTGTGAGCCGCCTGCCGCCGAGGAATGCCACGCGGCCTGGTCCGCGCTCGCGCGAGGCGCGCAACCGGTCGGCCACCAGGCCTAGCGCCTCGTCCCAGGAGGCCTCCTGCAGACGGCCTTCCCACCGCACAAGCGGATTGGTCAGACGATCTTCCGCGGCGACGTAGCCGTGCCCAAGGAACCCCCGGTCGCACAACCAGACGTCGTTGACCTCCGGCTCCTCGCGGGCCCGCGTGCGGAGGATCTCGCCACCGCGCACGTCCAGCCAGATCGAGCACCCGACCCCGCAGTGGGCGCACGTCGAGGCGACCGGCTCAATGTCCCAGGGCCTGGCCTTGAACCTGTAGGTCCGGCTGGTCAAGGCGCCCA
This sequence comes from Armatimonadota bacterium, assembly GCA_016869025.1. Classification (NCBI taxonomy): domain Bacteria; kingdom Bacillati; phylum Armatimonadota; species Armatimonadota bacterium. Next base: position 10,598 of record VGFA01000026.1, read on the forward strand.
CCGGGCAGATCGAGATGGCGTTGCCGATGAACTTCGACTCGACCGTAAGGGCCCGCGGCGTGCCGACCTCGCTGGCAAAACCCCGCTCAAATCCCTTGAGCGCGTCGTCCCCGGCGATGATCTCGCCGAAGCGCACGCAGCGCCAGCACAGGATGCATCGCTCTCGGTCCAGGACCAGCACAGGACCCAGGGCGATCGGCTTGGCGCGGTCGCGCTTGACCTCGATGAACCGGCTGCGGCCCGGGCCGTACCGGAACGCCTGGTCCTGGAGCGGGCACTCGCCGCCCTTGTCGCAGATCGGGCAATCGAGGGGGTGGTTGATGAGCAGAAGCTCCAGGATGCTCTCCTGCGCCGCCCTGACCGCCGGGCTGGTGGTGCTGACCACCATGCCCTCGGATGCCTCCAGCGTGCAGGCGGTCTGCAGCTTGGGCATCTTGTGGACCTCGACCAGGCACATGCGGCACGCGCCCAGCGGTGGCATGCGGTCGTGGTAACAGAAGATGGGGATGTCTATGCCCGTTGAGCGGGCCGCCTGATAGACGGTCATGCCCTTGGGCACGGTCACTTCCCGTCCGTCAATCACGAGCGTCACCGCCGCGCGTGGGGCTTCAGCGGCCATGTGCCGCCCCCACCGCGATGCGGCGCTCATACTCGTCCCGAAAGAGCCGGAGCGAGGCCACCAGGCCGGGCGGCACGCTCTCTCCAAGTGGACAGAAGCAGGTGCCGGTCATCCCTGCGGCTATGCCCTCGAGAAGCGCCAGGTCCTCGGTACGGCCGTGGCCGTGCAGGATCCGCTCAAAGATCTGCGCGATCCACGCGGTCCCCTCCCGGCACGGAGTGCACTTGCCGCACGACTCGTCGCGATAGAACTCCACCGCGCGCGCCATCACCTCGACCATGTCTGCGGAATCGTCAACCACTATCACCGCGGCCGAGCCGAGCATTGTGCCGGCCTGGCGCAGGCTGTCGGGGTCCATCTTCACGTCGAGGTCCGTCTCGGTAAGAAAGACCGACGAGACACCACCCGGGAACGCCGCCTTGAATCGCCTTCCAGGACGCATGCCTCCGGCGTGCTCGAAGATGAGCGACCGCAGCGTCACGCCCAGCGGCGCCTCGTACACCCCGGGACGAACGACAGCCCCGCTCACCGAGAACAGCACCGGCGGACCCAACTCCTTGTAACGCTCAGGTCCCAGGCCGATGATCACCGGCAGGTGGCAGAGCGTCTCGACGTTCTGGACCAGCGTCGGCTGCTGATAGAGGCCGGCCTGAGCCGGGAACGGCGGGCGCTGCCTGGGCATCGCGCGGCGCCCCTCCAGCGACTCAAGCAGGGCAGTCTCCTCCCCGGCGATGTAGGCGCCGGCGCCCGGATGCACGACGATCTCAACGGCGTGATCGCTCCCGAAGATCCTCTCTCCCACGAAGCCCGCCCCGCGGGCCTGTGCGATCGCGGCCTCGAGCAATCGGCGACACCGGTAGAACTCCCGGCGCAGGTAGACGTATACCTTACGCGCGCCGATGGTCACCGCGGCGATCAGAATACCCTCGACGAGCAGGTGCGGGCAGCCCTCGATCAGCGTGCGGTCCTTGAAGGTGCCTGGTTCGCCCTCGTCCCCGTTCACAACGACGTACTTCACCGGTGCCGCCCTGGGGATGAACTTCCATTTCTGAGCGGTTGGGAATCCGGCGCCGCCCTTTCCCCGCAGCCCGGAAGCGGTCACCATTTCGATGACCTGGTCAGGGGTCAGCTCCGTGGCTGCGCGGCGCGCAGCGTCGTAGCCCCCGGCGCGGCGGTATTGCTCAATCTCCGCCATGCCCTCGGCCCGCACCCACCGTAGTAGAGCCGATTCAGGCATGGCCGCTTCCGTTGCCATCTTCTACGCCCCTGCGCCCTACCGGTACCGATCCAGCATCTGCTCGACGTCCTCCGGCGACACCGCGGCCCACCGATCCTCGTCCACGAGCACCGCCGGAGCTTCCTCGCACGCTCCCAGGCATTCCGCCGTCCGAAGCGAGAACCGCCCGTCCGGCGTGGTCTCGCCCGGATGGATGCCCATTGCCTCTTGCATGCGGCTCAACACGCGCTGGCACCCGTTGAGCATGCACGACAAGTTGGTGCACACGTGCACCACGTGCCTGCCCACGGGCTCGAGGTAGAACAGGCCGTAGAACGAGGCGACCGAGGTCACCTCGGTCACCGGGAGTTCGAGCACCTCGGCCACCGACTCCAACGCCGCCGGGCTCAGGTATCCGGCCTCCTGCTGCGCCACGAACAGCGCAGGAAGAAGGGCGGATTGGCGGTGCTCGTAGAAGCCGGCCAGGCGACGGATCTCCTCCCGCGCGGCTTCCGTCACCGGTCCACGTCTCCCAGCACGACGTCAAGACTCGCGATCGCTACGACCACGTCCGCAATGAACCCCCTGTACACCATTGCCGGCAGCGCCTGCAGGTTGTTGAAAGTTGCCGCCCGCACCCTTACCCTGGCGGGCCGGTTGCTCCCATCGCTGACCAGGTAATAGCCCTTCTCTCCCCTAGGGGACTCCACCGCCGCGTACACCTCGCCTACCGGGGGATGCAGCCCTTCGCTGACCAGCTTAAACTGGTGGATGACTGCCTCCATGCCGCGGACCAGCTCACCGCGTGGCGGCAGCGCGATCTTGCGGTCGTCCACGATCACAGGGCCGCCAGGAAGGCGATCGAGCGCCTGCAGGATGATCCGGCGGCTTTGCCGCATCTCTTCCAGCCGTATGATGTACCGGTCGAAGGCATCGCCGTTCTTGCCCAGCGGCACGTCGAACTCGAACTGCTCGTACCCACCGTACGGGAACGCCTTGCGCACGTCGTAGTTCACACCCGAGCCGCGCAGTATAGGCCCGGTGCAGCCGTATGCCAGCGCGGCCTGCGGGGTGAGAACCGCCACGCCCTCGAGGCGCCTGCGCCAGATCAGGTTGTCGGTCAGCAGGGAGTCGTACTCGTCCACGCGAGCGGCCAGGCCCTCGGCAAGCCGCCTGACGCGCGCCTCGAACCCCTCGGGCAGATCCCGATGGAGCCCGCCTATACGGAAGTATCCGTGCATCATGCGCTGGCCGGAGGCCATCTCCAAGATGTCAAGGATCTGCTCGCGATCTTGGAGGCAGTACATGAAGCCGCTGGACACGTTGACATCAATGGCGCTGGATCCCAGCCACACGAGGTGGCTGGCGATGCGGGACAGCTCCGCCAGGATTATCCGGGCCACCTGAGCCCGAGGAGGCGGCGTTATGCCCAGTAGCTTCTCGACCGCCGTGACGTATGCCATCTCCTCGATGAAGGTGGCCAGGTACTCGATGCGAGCGGGGAAGACGATGTTCTGGTGATAGGTGCGGTTCTCCATCTCCTTCTCGAACCCGGTGTGGAGGTATCCGATGATCGGCCTTGTACCGACGATCACCTCGCCCTCGAGATCGAGAAGCAACCGCAGCACCCCGTGGGTAGCCGGGTGCTGCGGGCCCATGTTGATCGTCAGGGGTTCGGTTCGCGAATCAGGCATTGGGCGCTCGCAGGCCTACCGCCGCGGCGGCGACTTTGGGATGATTGCGCTGGGCACCTTCGGCGTGTGGCCGTTGAACTGCACCGGTTCCTCGGTGAGAGGGAAGTCCTTGCGGAGGGGGTGGCCTTCCCAATCATCGGGCATCAGGATGCGCGTGAGGCCCGGGTGTCCCTCGAACCGGATGCCGAACATATCGTAGGCCTCCCGCTCCAGCCAGTTCGCTCCCGACCACAGGCCGGTCACGCTCGCTATCACCGGCGCGTCACCCGGCAGGCGCGCCTTGACCCGCAGGCGCACCGGCGGCGCGTACCCGGTCAGCAGGTATACAACCTCGAAGCGCGGCTCGGCCGGGAAGCGATCAATGGCGGTCAGGTCCGTCAGGACCGGGGTCCAATCCGGAGCACCGCGCAGCGCGAGCAGCGCATCGAACGCCCGCCCCGCTGGGACGATCGCCGTCACCTCGCCTCGGAACTCGGTCACCTCGAGATCGAGGTCGGGAAGCCTCTCCCGGAGCAGGGCGACCAGCGCCGCGGCGCTCCTCACCGCCGGCCACCTGTAGCACCGATCTTCTCCCGCAGCATGAGGAACCCGTGCATGAGCGCCTCCGGGCGGGGCGGGCAGCCTGCCACGTACACGTCCACCGGTACGATCTTGTCCACGCCCTGTACCAGGGCGTAGTTGTTGAACACGCCGCCGCACGAGGCGCAGTCGCCCATGGCGATGACCCACTTCGGATCGAGCATCTGATCGTAGATGTGCCGGAGGACAGGGGCCATCTTCTTCGAGACGCGACCGGAGACGATCATGAGATCGGCCTGCCGCGGCGAGGCGCGAAACAACTCGCTGCCGAACCGCGCCAGATCAAACCGCGCGGCCGCGGTGCACATCATCTCGATTGCGCAGCAGGCCAGCCCGAACGACGCGGGCCACACGCTGCCCTGACGCGCCCAGGTGACCATCCGCTCGACCGTCGTCGTGAGCACGCGCCGCCCGAGCCCGAGATGGGCATCTTCGCGTTCAGGGCCGCGCGTGCTCACAGTGCCGTCACTCCCACTCCAGCGCCCCGCGCTTCCAGGCGTAGATCAATCCAGCGCCCAGCACCCCTACGAACACAAGCATCTCGATCAGTCCGAACGTTCCGAGCCGGCGGTACACCACTGCCCACGGGAACAAGAAGACCGTTTCGATGTCGAACAGGATGAACAGCATGGCTATCAGGTAGTAGCGGATGGGAACGCGCTCGCGCGTGGACCCGATCGTCCAGACGCCCGACTCGTAGGGTTCCATCTTGGGAGGTGTGGGACGGCTGCCGCCAACGAGGGCATGAAGCACCGGCAGCGCCACGGTCAGTACGACTACTATGACGAAGTGCACGAGGACGGGAATGTAGTCCTGCAACCGCTCACCGCCAGGAGTGCTAAACCACATTCCTCTTACGCTGCAAACTCCCGTGTATCATGCCAAAGATTCCACAGGGTGTCAACGACGGACGCCGTTCGCACCGGACCCGGCGCGCCGGACCCTGGCCAGCAGGGGCGGGAGCAGAGCCAGGACGCGGTCAATCTCCTGGACGGTCGTCTGGCGGCCCAGGGAGAAGCGCAGCGTGCCCGCTGCCAACCGATCGGGCAGCCCGAGCGCCGCGATCACGTGCGAGGGTTCGATGCTGCCCGCGGCGCAGGCCGATCCGCTGGAAGCCGCCACCCCTTCCAGGTCCAGCGCCAGGAGCAGCGATTCGCTGTCGGCGCCGGCGAAGGAGACGCTGAGAATGCCCGGCAGCCGTTCCCGCGGATGTCCGTTGACGTGTGCAACCTCGATATCGGCCAGCCCGGCGGCCAGACGGTCGCGCAGCATCGCGATACGGGCGGACTCCTCGGCCATGCTCTCACGCGCCAGGCATGCGGCCGCGCCGAAGCCGACGATTGCGGACACGTTCTCCGTGCCTCCGCGGCGGCCACGCTCCTGGCTTCCGCCGTGAAGGATCGGCTCGATGTCCACACCGGAGCGCACGTAGAGCGCGCCGACCCCCTTGGGTCCGTAGCGCTTGTGCGCCGAGAAGGACAGCACATCAGCGCGCAACTCTCCCACGTCCACCGGGACGATCCCAACGCTCTGCGTCGCGTCGGTGTGGAAGAGCACGCCGTGCTCTCGCGCGATCGCGCCGATCTCGGCGGCAGGCGCCAGCGTGCCAATCTCGTTGTTGCCGTGCATGATCGAGATCAGCACCGTCCCCGGCCGGATGGCGCGCCGCACCGCGTCCGGGTCCACGCGTCCATGACCGTCAACCGGGAGAACCGTCAGGGCGGTGCCGCGCTCTGCCAGCCAGCGACAGGGTTCCAGCACCGCGTGGTGCTCGGTCGCCGCGGTGATCAGGTGCGCGTCAGGCCGCCGGCGTGCGTATGCCGCGCCAATGATGGCGGCGTTGTTTGCCTCGGTGGCGCCAGAGGTGAAGACTATCTCGCCGGGTCGGGCGCCGATCAAGTCCGCGACCGCGGCACGGGCTTCGTCCACGGCCGCCCGCGCGGCCTGTCCAAAGCCGTGCACGCTTCCCGCGTTCCCGAAGCGGTCGGCGAAGAAGGGCGCCATCGCTGCCAGCACCCGTGGATCCACCGGCGTGGTGGCCGCGTAGTCGAGGTAGATGTGTTCGCGGTCTATCGCTGACCTCCGGGCGGTTCTGGTGCCAGCAACTCCGCCAAACCCTTGATAATCCGCGCGGTCGCCCCCCACACCATGTGAGAAATATTCTCATAATACACCAGCTCGACCAGCCTGCCCTCGCGTACGACGTGCTCCACCCGCAGGTTGGCCGGATCGAGAAAGGAGGCAAGCGGCACGGCCACGATCTCGGCGATCTCGTCGGGGTTTGGCCTGAGGTCCACCGGCGGTGGAACCAGGCCCACGAACGGGGTGACCGCGAACCCTGACGCGATGACCTCGATCTCGTCCAGGCGACCCAGCACCTCGACTTCCGACGGCGCGAGACCGATCTCCTCGTGTGTCTCGCGCAGCGCGGTTTCAAGCAGATCGGCGTCGCCGTCTTCCTGGCGGCCGCCTGGAAACGAGATCTGCCCTTTGTGATACTCGACCTTCTCGGCCCGTTTCGTCAGGAGCAGATGCATGGCGCCGCCGGACTCGAACAGCGGCACCAGCACCGCTGCCCGGCGGCGCGAGCCCGGCGGGAGATCACTCGAGAGGTCGCGCGGCAGGTCGCGCGGGACCGCCGCCTGCAGGCGCGATCGCAGCAGTTCCAGGGTATCCACACCCTGGTCTTGGATGCCGGAGGCGCGCTCTCCTCCATGGTGCGTCCCAACGATATCTGGTGGCCGGCCGCGCCTGGATCCCAACATCTTGTGTAGGATGGAGGAGTTCAGCCCGGCGCAGGGAATAATCCTGGCGACCCCGGGGGGAAGGCCATGTATCCGCTGTTCGCCTCCTTAGACGGCTCTCCATCGCAGCGCCGACGCGACATCTACCTCCTTAGCCCTAGGCTCCTTCCCCCCGAGGTCATTGCGGTCGCGTTCGCCAAGACCTCCCGCAGCCCCAGGCCGTTCCGCGAGATCGCAGAGGAGTTGACCGAACGGCACTCGAGCGAGTTCCACGAGAAGTGGGTAGTCGGCTACGGCCACGGTTCGGTCGCCGAGCACGCGGTCCTGCACCTGGCGCTGGAGAACCTCTCACGGCTTGCCATCGAGAGTCTGGAGAGCAACCGGCTCTGCTCGTACACGGAGAAGTCCACCCGGTATCAGATCTTTGACGCGTTCTTCTTCCCGCCGGAGATCGCGGCGTCTCCACACGCGGAGCTGTACCGGGAAACCTGCCGGGATCTCTTCCAGGCCTACCAGGCAAGCCTTGACCCGGTCCGGAGGGTCATAGAGGCCCGGCATCCGCGCGGTGCCGAAGAGCCAGCGGCTGCCTACGAGGCGCGCATCCGATCCAAGTACGTTGACGTCTGCCGGTTCCTGCTGCCCTGCGCCACCGTCGCCAACGTCGGCATGACCGCCAACGCAAGGTCGCTGGAACACGCGATCACGAAGATGCTCTCGCACCCCCTCGACGAGGTCCGGGCCATCGGCGCCGAGATAAAGCGGGTCGCGTGTGCCGAGGTGCCTACGCTGGTCAAGTACGCGGGCCCCAGCGCCTACCTCACCGAATCGGCCGCCGCGCTTGAGGCCACCGCGCAAGAGGTCGCCGCGCAGGGGGTCGCCGCGCAGGAGGCCACCAAAGGGAGCCGTGGAGTGGACTCACATGCCGGCGTCCGCCTGGTCCACCATGACCGTGACCCCGAGACAAGGGTTGTGGCCGCGTGCCTCTACCGCCACGGCAGGTCTGCGTACGCGGAAGCCTGGGACCGGGCCTGTGCGATGAGCGCACACGAGCGGCGCGCGGTGATCGAGCAGGCCCTCGGGCGCCTTGGCCGCCACGACGTGCCAATCCGCGAGATCGAGCACACGACCTACACCTTTGACATCGTGTGCGACCAGGGCGCGTACTTCGATCTCAAGCGGCACCGCATGATGACCCAGAGCCCGCAGGCGCCCACGGTGGAACTAGGATACGCGGTCCCGCGCGCGATGGATGAGGCCGGGTTCGGCCACCGCTTCCGCGACGCGGTAGAGCAGGCCACCGACGCCTACCGCCGGATAGCACGTGATTTCCCCCACCAGGCGGCGTATCTGGTAACCAACGCCCACAACAGGCGTTTCCTTGCCACGATGAACCTGCGCGAGCTCTACAGTCTCGTGCCGTTGCGCGCCCGCGAGGCCGGCCACTTCTCATACCGGCGGGTGGCACTGTTGATATATGAGGCAGTGCGCGCGGTTCATCCGGGCCTGGTGGCGCACATCCGGTTTGGCTACGATGCTCCCGAGGCGAAAGCGCTGGAGGCAATGTTCTTCTCGGAGATCTCGGCCGCGGGCGGATTGAAGCAGGGCTGATTGAGGCAAAGCGGATCGAAGCAGGGGGGTGGACCGTGCGATTCGTGATGGTGCGCCGGGGCGGACGGCCCCGGCTCGGGATCGTGGACGGGGCGTACGTCTACCTGTTCGCAGACGACCTTCTGTCGTTCATCGAGCGCGGCAGCCTGGTCCCGGCGCGCGCGGCCCTGGCCCAGGGCAGGCGCCGCATTCGGGCAGGCCGCAAGCATCCCGATGTAATCCCGGTGGCCGGGGCGTGCCTCCTTGCGCCCATCCCGCGACCCCGAAAGAACATCTTCTGCGTGGGCCGCAACTACGCGGAGCATGCCAGGGAGGGCGGGAGCCCGCCCCCGGAGGTACCGGTGTTCTTCACCAAGCCGCCCACGTGCGTAGTGGGACCCGAGGCGCCGGTAGTGCACCACGCCGTGACCCAGCAGCTGGACTACGAGGTCGAGCTGGCCGTGATCATTGGAAAGCGCGGGCGCGACATCCCGGTAGAACGCGCGCTGAGCCACGTGTTCGGGTACACGATCATGAACGACGTCACCGCGCGCGACCTGCAACGCCGGCACCAGCAGTGGTTCAAGGGCAAGTCCCTGGACACTTTCGCGCCCATGGGCCCCGCGGTGGTCCACCGTTCCGAGATCCCCGACCCCCAAAACCTGCGTCTGCGGATGCGCGTCAACGGCGAGCTGCGACAGGATGCGTCCACGGCAGGCATGATCTTCTCCGTGGCGCGACTGATCGCGACCCTGTCGGCGGGAATGACCCTCGATCCAGGTGACATCCTGGCCACGGGCACGCCGGAAGGCGTAGCCATGGGGCGCACGCCGCCGGCCTGGCTTCAGGCAGGTGACGTGGTTGAGGCGGAGATAGAAGGGATCGGGACGCTGCGAAGCCGGATCGTGGCCCCCTAGGAGCCGGGCGCCAGCGGCGCCAGCAACTCGGCCACGCACTCAAGAAACCGCTGGTCTTCGCTCGAGAAGGCGTCAATCTGGTCACCGTCAATGTCAATCTCCCCGACGACCCGCCCCTCCGCGAAGATCGGCACCACGATCTCCGAGCGTGTGTGCGCGAAGCAGGCCAGGTAGCGGGGATCCTGGCTGACATCGGGCACGATCTCGGTCTGCCCTGATCGGGCCGCGGCACCACACACACCGGTCCCGATCGGAATGCGCGTGTGCTCCGTTGCCTGCGGGCCCTTCCAGGGGCCAAGCACCAGGTCGTCCCCATCAACCCAGTAGATCCCGACCCACGAGTAGTGGGGGAACCTGTCTTGCAGGAAGTCCACGATCCCGGCAGCACCACTCTGGCCGGCCAGGACGCGCACCTCATCAAGGACGCGATCGAAATCCATCCCTGCCTCCTCTGGCGGCGGTCTCCCGACATTATAGCGCCGGGAATAACCCGCAGCGCGCCGCGCGTTCCCTGCAATCGGATGGGCTGATCCACCTGAAGGCCTGCCCTTGGAGGACACGTGATGATACGCCGATTGCAGTTGCTTGGTCTGCTGGTGATCGTGGCTATGCTGTTGGCGCCAACCGCGGCGCCCGCGCAGGGAACGCGCAAGGTCTTCGATGTAACGATGACCTCGTTCAAGTTCGAGCCGAACCTGATCAGGTTCCAGGAAGGCGACACCGTCGTTCTGCGTCTGATCAACGCCGACCAGTTCGGGCGGGCGCACGACCTGGCATCGGCCTACCTGCTCGACATCCCCCTGACCATCCGCGGGGACGGCCGCGAGAGCGTCAGCGAGGGCCGCAAGCGGATCTTCGTTGATGCCGGCAAGCGGGCCGAGGTCGAGTTCGTGGCCAAGGGGCGCGGATCGTTCGCGTTCATCTGCAGTTTGTTCGCACACGCGGCACAGGGCATGACCGGTGCGTTCATAGTGGGGCCGGCGACCTCTCCGTAGAACCCCGATCCCCCGATAGACCCCGATCCCGCCAACTCGAGCGCGCCCCATGGAGGGAACTTCTGGGGCGCGCCGTACTATTCTGGCAGCCGTCGGATGCGTGGGTGCCATGGGACTGGCAGACAACAAGGTAGAGACCCCTCTCTCAGCGGTTCTTGAAGCGATACTCGACAGCGCGGGGACGCACTCCCTGCGGCTGGGCGAGTTGGTGGACCGGACCGCCGAGCGGGGTTTCGGGGTTCTTCTGTTCGTGCTGGGCCTGCCGATGCTGATTCCCATCCTGCCGCCCGGATCTTCCACGATCGTTGGCCCCATCTATGCGGCATTCGCCGTCCAGATGCTGTCCGGCTCCCGGCATCCCTGGTTGCCCCAACGGTTCAGGGATTGGGTGCTCTCCCGGCAGAGCGTCTCGATACTGCGCCGGAGGGGGATTCCGCTGATACGCGCCACCGAGCGACTCTCCAAGCCCAGGGGCCTCTGGCTCCGCGAGGGAGTGGTTCTCCGGCTGGCCGGGGCCATGGTGTTCCTGATGGGGCTGCTGCTCCTGAGCCCGCTCCCCTTCCTCAACACGGCGCCGGCCCTGTCGGTGATGCTGATCGGGATGGGACTCCTCAACCGGGACGCGGTGTTCATGACCGCCGGGATGCTCGTTGGCGGAGCTTCCCTGGCAATGATCGGGCTCTCTGCCGGTATGATCCTGGTGCTGATCCAGCGGATCCGGCCAGGGCCCTAGGCGTGTAGCTCTAGAATGTCGCCGTCTTCCAGGGGATGGTCGCGCCCGACCATCAGCCCGTCCGGATGGCCTTTGCGCCACAGGCGCGCGAAGCGCAGGCCCTGGGCGAAGTCCTTGTGGACCACCGCCGCGGCCTCGATTACCGTCGTGCCGCGCCGCAGGACATAGGGGACTTCCAGGTCGGGCTTCTTGCCCGGCTTCTTGCTGTACACCCTGATGATGCCGAGCATCGAGAACATCACCCGACGCAGTTCAGCCAGGTTGACGTCCTGCTCGGAGGAGATGGGCAGCACCGGAAGCTTCCCGCCGTAGAACTCCCGGAACACCTCGAGGACCTCCGCGGCACCGGGGGCATCGAGCTTGGTCGCGACGAACAACGCCGGCACCTCGTTGGGCGCGCGGGAGGCGCCGAGTGGGATAAGGGTAAGGTTCGCGGCGGCCAGCAGAGCCAGGACCTGCTCGGTTGAAGCCAGGAGGTCCTGGTCTGCCAGGTCCGCGGCCACGAGCGCGCCGTCCGCCCCGCGGATGAGGCCGTACAACCATCCCTCCGCGAACTCCTCGCTCACCGGCGGCAGGTCCACCAGCTGTATCTGCACGTTCTCGAAGGCCGCCATCCCGGCTTGGGGCCCCCGGGTCGTAAAGGGGTAGGCGGCGATCTCCGGGACGGCGTTGGTCAGCGCGGCCAGAAGCGAGGACTTGCCCGAGTTGGGCGCGCCAACCAGCACGATCTGCCCGGCGCCCTCGCGCTCGATCTGGTAAAGCTGGCGGCTGCGGGTCGCGCCTTTCTTGCGCTGGGCTTCGCTGCGGAACTTGGCGATGCGGCGCTTGAGGTCGGCCTGCATCTTCTCGGTGCCCTTGTGCTTTGGGATCGTTGACAGCATCTCCTCCAGCGCGGCCATCTTCTGCTGGGGAGTAGTGGCCTCCCTGAACTTCCGGTCGGCTGCTCGGTAGTCGGGCGTGAGGTTGGCAGGCATGGTCGTACCCGGTAGGGAGCCGGGGTCCCTATCTTCCCTCTGCCGTCAGTTCCGCGAGGAGCGCGTCGCCTGCGCGGTGCATGAACGCGGCGATCTCGTCCGGGGTCGCGGGGTCGGCCTCCTCCGGGGCCGGCGTCCGCACGCCGGTCGCGTAGAACTCCATGAACGGTGACATGCTCTTGAAGGGGTAGAGGATGTAGACCTTCTTCCCCGTCGTGTGCGCGTGGATCATCTCCGAGAGGACCCCAAACGACATCTGGCTGGTCGGATAGAACACCACGTTCATTTCCGACTGGTCAATCAGCCGCAGGTCTCGCACTACCGTGGCGCGCGCGAGTTGCAGCCGCGTGTGATCGTCCAGCGTCCGCCCCCAGGACCGCACCGCCTCCAGCGATCCGGCCCACGCCAGGATCTCGGCGCGCTGCTCGGCCGAGAACTGCTGCACGAACTCCGCGTCCCCGATCGTGGAGAACGCGGCCGCCTCCTCGTCCTTCACCGAGAGGGGATCGAAGACCACGAAGTGCTCGCGCAGCCTCTGCCCGAAATCGCGCGCCATCTCGATCAACTGCGCCTGCCCTTCCCGGCGCAGGTTGGTTATGGGATAGCCCAGGTAGATCCTGGGTCTTTTAAAGCAGATGAGATCGAAAAAAGTCTGTACTGGCTCGTCGTGCGCAATCAGGAAGTGCGGCACGCGCTCGTAGGCCGCCAGCATCTTGGAGATGAACACCTCCTGCTCCTGCCAGGCGATGACCTCCCCGGGCCTGAGGCGCCCGCGCCACTGCTCGCTCTCCTCGAGCCGGCGTTGTATCTGATAGACGCTGTCCACCACCGTCACGTAGAAGATGCCCTCCGGCTGAACCGGTGGCGCCAGGCGCAGACCGGGCAACGGCTCCTGCACGGCGGCTGCCTCTGGGCTTGGCGTCCGGCGGCGGGTCTCGTCGAACAGCAGCTTGAGGTAGTGGGTGTCGAGGCCGGGGATCAGGCGGCCCTTCCACCAGAAGCAGGCGTGGGTGACCAGGATGGTGCACTGGTCCGGCTCCCACAGCGTCGGATCGTTGACGACTTCTGTGAACGCGATGGCCCGCAGCTCCTGGAGCGACTCGGGCGCCATGTCGAGGATCGTCTCGGTGCGCACTACCATGCCCAGATCGGTGGCCCGGTCCAGCATGAGTCGTCCCATGTCAATGTAGCGCAGCCGCTTGATGGGAGAGGTCCACCTGCCCTCGCGCTGAGCCTGCTCGATGCGCGCCGCTCCCTCCTCGATCATGCGCACGATGTGACCAGGTCCTCCGCCCGCCTCGGAGAGCCTTCCACTGCCTGAGACACCGGTCGCAATCACGATCATCGCCGCACCCCACCTCTCACAGAGAGTATACGCTACGGCAGCGACCCCGTTGACAGAGACCGCGCTACCTGAAGAGGTCGTCCGCCTCGCCACGGACCAGGTCCGCGGCGCGCTCGCTCCCAGGATGCTCCACCCCGCGGATGAGCACCAGCGGCGTTCCCTCCGCGGCCTGTCCCTGGAGGAGGTTGGCCATCGCCGCGAGCTCGTCGGCCACGGCCTCCACCGACACCCGCAGTACGTAGCCGTACCGGTCTTCCTCTCCGATGTACGATCGGAGCACCCGGAGCCCCGCGGCGCCGATCGCGGCGCCTGTCGTGCCCTGGCGGAACGGCCGGCCGTGACTGTCGTTGATGATAACGCCCACCTCTGCGCCAAAGGCCTCGCGCAGACGGACCCGGAGGCCTTCTGCCGAGGCGTCTGGATCAGCGGGCAGAACGGCCACGACATCGTCGCCAAGCCCCACGTTCGAGTGGTCCACGCCGGCGTTGGCGCAGACGAAGCCCAGCCGGTGCTCGGCGATGATCAGCCCTGGCCGGACGCGTCTGATGGCCCTGGACTGGCGCAGGATCACCTCAACCAGCCGCGGATCCTTGACGGCTTCCGTTGCGAGCGCGACCGCGGCCGGGCTCGGGATAACAGTGCGAAGATCTACTACGCTGCCTTCGGCTTTCGAGACAACCTTGTGGGCAACCACGACGAAGTCGCCGTCCTGGGGGGCCAACCCGGCACCCCGCAACACGGCGATGATCGCTGCTCCGAGGTCGTCTCCGGGACGGATCTCGGGAAACGGCTCCGGCGCCCAGGCCAGCAGCGCCTTCATCGGGGTCGGGCGTCAGGTGGCAGGTGCGCTATGCGGATGCCGAGGTGGCGCCGCTTGTAGCGCACGTTCAGGCCGATGAGAAGCACGGCAATGCCCTCTATCGTGGCAGCGGCGGCGAGGCCTCCTGCGTCCACGCCGCGGGCGCCTATGGTCGTCGCCAGTTCGAGCACCCTGGCGCGGGCTTCGGGGTCGTCCCCGCACACCAGGACGTCCTGGTCCAGTGGAAGGGTCAGGTCGGCGAGCATACGCGCCGACAGCGTATGAAACGCCGCGACAACGCGCGCGCCTGGTACCAGGGCCTGTGTCTCGGCCGCGGCCGACCCTGCCGGGGGTGGCACGAACGTGAACCCGGGCCCCAGGGGCACGGTGGCGTCCACCACGATCTTGCCGGAAAGCAGCCCTGCGAACCCTTCGACAAACGCGGCATGACCTTCAATGGGAATCGCAAGCACCACCGTATCCGCCGCGGCCACCGCGTCGGCGTTCGCTGCCCCGCGCACGCCGGGAAGCCCGATCCGCGCCGCGGCCTCGTTCGCGCGGCTGGCGTCCCTTGAGCCGATCACAACCTCAAGCCCGGCTGTGCCCATGCGCGCCGCAAGGCCGCGGCCGAGGTCTCCCGTCCCTCCAAGGATGGACACAGGTCCCAAGATGCTGCTCACCCCTCTCGCGCCGGTCCGGCGATCGCCAGCGCGTAACCCCGAGTGGGAAACCGCCGTGTCACTTCCACGATGGCCTCCCTGCTGACACTACCGATGATCTCAGGATACCGCTCAATGTAGTCCAGGCCCAGCCCAAACAGCTCCATGTCTGCCAGAGTCTGCGCGATCCCCTGGTTGGTCTCAAGGCGGACGGCCAGAGAGCCGACGAGATACGTCCTGGCATCGGCCAGCTCGTCCGCGGTAGGGCCATCCTGTTGCAGTTGCTCGATCTCGTGCGTGATCGCGAGAATCGCGCGCTCCAGGTTGGACGGATGCACGCCTGCGCGCACCCACCAGGGACCTGCCAGCAGGCCGGCGCGTAGGTCGCTGTAGGCATAGTAGGCCATCCCCTGCCGCTCGCGGACGTTCTCGCCGATCCGTCCCATCATTCCAAGCTGCCCAAGCAGCAGATTGGCCAGCATTACCGCATAGTAGTCGGGATCGGTGCGCGCGACCCCGTGAGTGCCCAGGACGAGATCGGCCTGGCTCTTCCCCGGGAGTACCGACTCCTCGCGCCGGATGCCGGCAGGCAAGGACGGTTCAGGGAATCCGGGAATCGCCCATGCTCCGCCGCAGGACCACCGTCCGAACGCGTCGGCCACAAGGTCGGTCGCGCGACCGGGATCCACGTCGCCGACCATCACCAGGGCCGCCGCCTCCGGGCGCAGGTGCTCCGCGTGAAACGTCCGCAGATCATCTGGGGTCAGCGACGCCAGGACGGCTTCTTCGCCGTCAGGGTTGTGGCTGTGCGGGTGCCCTTGGGGATAGGCAATCCTCCGAAAGATGCGCTCAGAGACCTGCCGCGTGTCCAGCGAGCTCACCCGGGCCGAGGTAACGAGCTCGCCGCGCACCCGCTCAACCTCATCCTCGGGGAAGGCGGGCTCGGCCAGCACCTCGGCGGCGGTGTCCAGAAGCGCCACCGCATCATCTGCCAGGGCCCTTCCGGAGAGGACCACGGTCTCGAGCCCGGGTGCGACCGTGAGGCCTGCGCCGATCGCGTCCAGGTCCTCGGCGAGTTGCGGTCCGCTGCGCCGGATGGTCCCGCGCATCAGCGTCGAGCCGGCGAACCTGGCCAGCCCGGGCCGGTCCCGGTCAAAGATCGCGCCGGCCTTCACGAATCCATGAATCGCCACGGCGCCTGAGTCCGGAGAAGGTCGGACCAGGCAGGCCATCCCATTGGGCAGCACCGTCCGCACGACCTGGCCTGCGAGGACGGGCGGGGTCATGAGGCCACCTCGGTCCCGCCGTCTTTGGTGCCCTCTTCGGGCAGGTAGTACCCCACCGTGCGCCGGCGATCGGAAAGGTAGGTGCTCGCGACCCGCGTTACGTCCTCACGGGAGACTTCCTCGATGCGCTCGGTCAGCGTTTGGACCGTCTGCGGCCAGTCCACGGCCTCAAACATGCCCAGCGACATCGCGCGCCGGAAGACCCCGTCGCGCAGGTACACGAACTGGGCGTGTGCCTGGCGCTTGACCCTAGCCAGCTCGGCGCCGTCTGCGGGTTCATCGTGCAGCCGCGCGATCTCCCGGTTCACCGCTGCCTCGACCGCGCCTGCCTCTACGCCAGTGCGCGCCGTAGCGCTAATCCGGAACAACGTGGGATCTATGCTCGGCGTGAGCCCTGATCCGACCTCGGTGGCCAGGCCGCCGTCCACAAGGGCACGGTACAGGCGGCTGCTGCGACCGCCGGTGCCGCCATCGAACGGGACCACGCCCTTGAAACCCGAGAGGATACCATCCAGAACCAGGAGTGCCGGCATGTCCGGATGCCCGGCCCGCGGCACGTGGAAGGCCATCTGAAGCAGGGCCGTGGCGCCTCCAGGCCGCCGCAGGACCACGCGGCGCTCGCCCTCCTGCTCGGGCTCCTCCGCGTGCACCACGGGCACCGGACCGCCGGCCGCTACAGGCCCAAAGGTCTCGGCTATGAGCGCGGCCATCTGCGCGGAGTCAAAATCCCCCACGGCCACGGCGATGGCGTTAGATGGACGGTAGTAGGTCCGGTAGTGGTGGTAGAGATCGTCACGCGTGATGGCGCGCAGGTCGCCCTTCCAGCCGATGACCGGCTGGCGGTACGGGTGCGCCTTGAACGCCAGGGCCTCCACCTCCTCGCGCAGGTAGTAGGCCGGGTAGTTCTCGGCGCCCTCCCGCTCGGAGATGATGACCGTCCGCTCGCCGGCAACCACCTCGGGATCGAAGATGGTGTTCTGCATCCGGTCGGCTTCCAGGCGCACGGCAACCCCAATGTGCTCGACCGGCATCACCTCGAAGTACGCGGTGTAATCCTTCCAGGTGAAGGCGTTCCAGCGGCCCCCCAGCCGATCTATGAGCCGAGTCAGCGTTCCCGACGGATGCGCCGGCGTCCCCTTGAAGAGCATGTGCTCGACCCAGTGCGATATGCCGGTGTAGCCGGATGGCTCGTTGCGGCTACCCACCCTGTACCAGACCCAGAATGTGGCCACGGGTGCCGCGTGCGACTCTTGGATGAGCACCTGCAGCCCGTTGGGCAGCGTTGTCGCGTACACTTCTTGCATATCTTCACTCCTCGCTGATGAGCCCTCGCTGATGAGCGGCCTGGGACGAACCAAAGGCACGGGGGCTGTCCTACTTTCGCCACGGTCGCGCGCTCCCCTGCCATGACACCGGCCGCTTCCGGAGCGCGGTCGCCTGCCGAGACCAGGAGCCGGGCGCCGCGATCGCGTATCCCGCAGGAGATGCTCACCATCAGTCCCGAGGCCATTACCCGCCACCGGCGCGCCGTCCTGCGGCCCTACCGCGTCCGCGACCGTCGGGGCGCGCTGCGCTTCATCAATGACCTGGGCTTCTGCTTCGCCTTCACCGGCGGGCCGGGGGGCCTGCCCGGGCTGTTCGACGCGCTGGCCACCCGCAGCACCGACCGCATGTGGTCCTGGGCATGGCGGTGGAAGGACGAGCTGGCCACCGGCAGGAAGGCATACTACGGCAAGGCCATCCGCCGCAAGCCCTCGTACATCTCGCTGGGGATGCTGCCGGCGTTCTATGCCCTCTCCGGCAACACGGGCGAGCCCGACGACCACCTGCAGGCCTACCGTGAAGGACGGCTCAGCCTGCTGGCCAAGACCCTGTGCGAGGCGATCTCAGCAGAGGCACCGGTCTCTACATGGATCCTGCGCCGCAGGTTCGTGGCGCGCGGAGAAAGCGGGGCCCGATTCCACAGGGCGTTGGACGATCTCCAGGAGCGCTTCCTCATCGTGAAGGCGGCCGAGGTGGAGGGCCGTGGCGGGTACTCCTTCATCTGGGACGCCTTCCACAGGTGGATGCCGGCGGTAGTGGAGGCGGCGGGGAGCATGGCGTCGGAGGACGCGGCAGCGGCGGTGATGGCCCGGTACCTGCGTATCGTCGGGGCGGCCTCGGAGGACGACTTCACGGCGCTGTTCGGATGGAGCACACGACTCGCAGGCAAGGCCGCGGCGCGGGCGGGGCTAGTGCGAGCAGAGATCGACGGCCGCTGCCTCTGGACCCCTCCGGGCCTCTACCGCTGAGCGTAGATCAGCCGCCTCTGAGCAGCGGTCCGTTCGCTCGTTGGAGGAACGTCGTGCTTGGGATAGCAGAGCGCAACGGTCGTATGCGCCATTGGCAGCCAGCGAGGCAGACCGAAGACCCGTCTCAGCCCGCCATCCATGTGATCGTAACCCACCCCCAGCATATTGCCTTTTTCTCGTAACTCGAAACGGAGCGTCTGCCAGAGACACTGCGCTGCGGCCAGATACCCCGGGCGGAACCACACTCGGCTGGTCACCAAGCGCCGCAGCACACCGTCGCGAGGGACCAGACCGACAAGCCGATTGAGCAGTTTGAGTGGAACAGGCATGTCAAGGATTTCGGTCTCACGCAGCGCGGGTTCATCAAAGACACCTATGCCAGCCAGAACCTGCCCGTGAGCATCGGCTGCGACGTGGTAGTGATGGAGTTCGTCGTCCAGCCAGTCCTTGAGGCTCTCTTCGGTCTCCGGCGGGAACAGGTCGTAGTCGGCATAGAACTGATTCAGACCCTCGGCAATGAGGGGTAGCTCCTTGTGGTTTGCCGGGCGCACTATGACGTCGGGACGCCGCTTCATGGGACGGCGGCGCATGGGCGGCCCGCCGAAGTCGATGGGACCAGCCATGCGGTCGAAGAGCGTCTCGAAGATCCGCAGCGAGCCGGTGTTGTTGCTTTGAATGTGGGCATACAGCACACCATCAGGGCCGATCTGGTCGCGCGCGGCCGCCATCAGCTCGCGGACAAGGCGCCTTCCTATCCCCTGTCGTCGCCACCCGGGATGGACAACGAGACTGAACAGATAGGCAGCCGGCCGGATCTGCCCCTCAAACGCCAACTTCCGCAGAGAGAAGAACCCTGCCCCGGCCAGGCCTTCCTCGCCTGGGGCGCTGGCAACCAGCCCTCCGAGACGCCTCGCCTGCCGGGCATAGACCGTATAGGCGTCAGGGTGGAATAGAGCACCCATCGTAATGAGGCCGGTGTCTGGGCTTGCCTTGATGAGCGCGGTCAGCGCGGGCTCATCGGACGAACCAACAGGCCGAAGAGTGATAGCCATTGGCGCACCTCCCTGCGAACTGGCTCAACACTCAAGCGCACACGGCTCGTTCACTAGGCAAGTGCCTGCTCCAGCAGTTCGACATACCTGTCCGGGCTGAAGAGCGCCGCGGTGTGTCCCAGGTTACCCATGTCCAGCACGTCCACCGGGCGACCGAACAGCCGCTCGTAACGCGGAAGATCCTCTTTTCGCTGCGTTGGATCGTTCTCGGCTCTCAGTACGATGACACGTCCTGTCCAGCTTCGATAGGCGGCAGGCACCACCATCCCCTGCCTCAGCATATCGACTGCGACAGCGAAATGCGACACCGCATCGGCGCGCGTTAGGTCGTTTCGCATGACGCCGTGGATGACTTCCAGCCACTCGGCACGCTCGGATGCGGGCACGTTGATGTGCTTGAGCAGCTCGCCAGCCAACAGACCTTTGACGCTCCCTTCCGGCAGCATCCGTGCCAGTGCCACGACGATAGACAGCACAGGTAGCCAGGCCTTGCCGATGGCATTGACCGGCCCGGTGCTGGACAGGATGAGCCGGTCAACCGCATGGTCCTTATGTGCCAGATATGCCTGCGCCAACAATCCCCCGTAGGACTGCCCTGCCAGCGTGAAGGCAGTAACGCATTCGGTTCGCAGGATGGTGTCCAAGCCGGCCACTAGCTCACCAATTGACTGCACAGGCGGATAATCGGGTGCGATGACGACGTGGCGTCTGGCAAGCCGTTCCAGGAAAGCGAAGCCGAGCGCCGCCCGGCGCATCCCCCCGGTGAGCCACAAGATGGGCGTGCCCGCGCCGAGGAGATAGTAGCGCCAGGTGGCGTTGTTGGCCCTGACGTTCTTCCCGAATCGTTCAGAGAAGCGATTGATCTGTTCCTGAATGGTCATCGCATCATCTCCGGTTGCCAACTGCCGGCTAACGGGCCGTCCACGCGCGGCGGGCTACCTGCCCCTGTAGGCCCCTCGCCGGCGGCCTCGGATCTCCTGAAGATGAAGCCATATCTTGCCATGGGCCTTCAGGTCTTTGAGAAGGTCCTCGTAACTGATGGTCGGCTCCCCCGCTCGCTCTTCGAGAGCGACGAGTGTGAACCGACTTGATCCGAAGGGCTCTGTGGATCTCGGGCTCGAAGTAGACCGTGGAACGTCTTGCAGACTCACTCAAGGGAATCACCCCCATGAGTGAGACTAGCCCAGGCCACCTAGATGTCAAGGCGTCACGACATCGAGGCGCGATAGGTACGGCCTAACGGCTAGCGCGTCAGCGGCGGCCGAACGCGCCCCGCTCCCCAGTCTACGCCTGCGCCGTCCGCCGGACGCGCCTGTTAGCCGGAGCTTGACTCGCCTACCGGCGCGACTCACCTAGCTGCTCACGGAGCACGGAGGTGTCGACAATCTCCCACAGCTCGGTGATCTTGCCGTCTCTGATACGCGCGAACACAGCCTGATCTATCTTGAAGGCTCGTCCCTCCGAGGAGAGCCCCCCGTAGGACCCGTACATCGTGCCTGTGACGATTGCACGAGCGGCTTCAGCAGTAGGGCTGGAGAACACATCGACGAACTCGTGATGGATGTCCGGGATCGCCGACTTGGCCTTGCGCCAGGATTCGCGCTCACGCTCAAGTCCAACTGTTGAAAGCCCCGCGGGAGCATGAACGATCACGTCGTCGTGGAGGTACTGATCAAACGCCTCGAGGTCGCCAGCATCACCTGCGGCGAACAATGCTGTGATCAGGGACGGATTGGACACGTTGCCTCCTCACCTCGCACTCTTGGGACGACCAGTAGGTACCCCTTCCAACATGGCTTACGGCCGCCGGCATGCCGATCGCCTGCAACGCGCACACTTTGGTTCGCCACACTACCCGTGAGCCCGCGCACACGCCGGCAGGTGCATCGGCGTGTCAGCCACCGGCCCTTACCGATACGCGTGACTGCGGTGGCGGACCGCCACGACATCTACGAGGCGCTCCTCGTCATCGACACTGCAGACAAAACGGTAGTCACCAATCCGGATGCGGTTGAGAGCGCCCGTGTCCTGGAGCTTGTGGCAGCCCGCGGGCCGAGGTGAGATCCCCAAGGACCCGATTCGCGTCGCGACCCTCGTGACAGCTGACCCGGGGGAGCCCCTCGAGCTCCCGGCGTGCAGACCGTGCGACCGCCCTGTCGTAGATGCCCTCCCAGAGCTCAGCGTTGTCTATAAGGTCGATAACGACACCGGTCTTCTCACCTTCGTCATCTACGATGAACCTGACGCCTTTGGGAGCCGCGGTCCGGGCCATCTCTCGAGTCTCCTTCGGAATCCTCCTCAGCATACGGCAACCCTGTCGCCGTGTGGCTAACGGCCTCGAGCTGAGCCGAGCATGTCTCTAGCCCTCTTGAGGAGAGCGCGGATACCCTTGCAAGTGACCTCCGTGCGCCTGGCAACCTTGCAGACAAGAACCACAACCTCAGCTTCGAACACTGCATAGAGAACCCTGCAGCTCCCAACGCGGACGCGGTACAAGTTCTCGACAAGGTGCGTCGTCCCGGCGGGCTTGGGGTTATCGGCAAGAGAGCGCATGGCTTGGACCACGCGCTCTCTGTCGGGGCGGGGAAGCCTGCGAAGCTGCTTCTCAATTCCGGAGAGCAGCTTCAGCTGGTAGGACACGGCCTAGAGACCCAGCCGCGAGAAGACCTCTTCGGCGTCGACAGCGGCCTCAGGGTGCACGGCGTAGTGCTGGAGAGCAACGCGACCGTCGAGAATGTCTTCGAGCGTCTCAGCGCTCTCGATGAGGGCCTCGTATACCTCAGGATCAAGCAGTACCGCTGCAGGCTGGCTGCGGGAGAGAACGACAATCGGGCCTTCCTCGACCTTCTCGATGTACGAGGAGAGATCAGACCGGAGCTGGGAGACACTAGCGGTCCTAAGCACAGGAACCTCCTACAGCGTACAACCTCCAGTACAAACAGTACACCAATAGAACGTACAGATCACGAAGGATCTTCGGCGTGCGTCAAAGAGCTTCGTCTGGGTCCGCCTGACGTTCGCGCTCAGCGGCGGCCTGCCCAGCAAACTGCCGCCCGAAACGACCATCACCCTGCGGCTAGATGAGCATCGGCCGTCCGCTGAAGCGCGCAGTTAGACAGGCTCTTCACTTCCGACTTCCGGTACTGACAGGCCACGGCAGATCTTCCGCGCCAGGAGATCCGGGATCTCGCTGCGGCGTGGCACCGCCTCGACGGCGCCGGTCATCGGATTCGCCCAAAGCGAATGCGACTTCCCTTCCCGCTTCAAGTGACAACCGTGCCTCCTGAGGTGCCGCAGCAGATCGCCTCGCTTCACCTCACGACAACTCTCTCACGCACTGCATCGCGCGGCACCCCGCGTAAGCCGTCCTCGCGCCTGTCCTCCAGGATGAGGGCGATCGCTTCCGCCAAGCTGCGTCTTACCTCCGCCTTCGTTCGCCCCTGTCCATTGGCTCCAGGGATCTCCGGACAGTAAGCGATGTACCACCCGTTGTCACGCTCGATGACGGCTGTGAACTCGTTTCGCATCCACTTTTCCATACCCCGCTTCTTCATCTCAACACCTCGGATCGCCTTCACTGCCTCTGTCTAACGAATAGGCTTCTATCCGTCGTGCGACAGCATGGCGGATAGAACCTGTTGAACTGAACCGCGGTCCCCTGGCCGCTATGGGGATTCTAGCCCAGCCGAGGGCTGCGGGGAAGCCTGCTTGGAGGGGCTGGCGTCGCCCGACAGGAGCGATGGGGCGGGGTGCTGACAGGTGCAGCGGAGCACGGTGGAGCTTCGGGAGCACGCGCGAGGGGAGCGTGTCGGGAGCCGACCTCACCGAGGCGTACCGGGAGTTTCTGGTCCAGGCAAGGATCAGGTCGGCGAGGGCATGCGCTCGGCGTCGAGGTCCGAGACCTTCAGGACGACCACCTCGCTCACGCGCAGGCCCGCGGCGTAAGTGGTCGCCAGCAACAGCCGGCGCCGGGGATGCTCGCAGGCGCGCAGCAACTGCCAGACCTCCTCGCGGCTCAGGATCTCCGGCAGCCTCTGCGGCTGCTTGGGGGCAGGGACGTGGAAGTCGGCCCGCTCGTAGCCCAGTGTCACGTGGTAGAGGAAGCGGAAGGCGTACGCCGCCTGGCTGCACGTGCTCCAGGACAGCCGGCGCTCCTGGATCAGGTGGGCCAGGTAGGCCTGGACTTCATCGTTCCCGATCTGGGCCGGTGACCGCCCGTAGTACTTCGCCAGCCCCACCACGGCGCCGATGTACGCCTGGTGGGTCCGCGGGGAGAACCCGCGCAACGCCATGTCACGGATCATGCGGGTGCGCAGCTCGCTCATAGGACACCTCCAGGGGGTGGATTGGCAGAACCCTATGGAGGTGAGTATGAGCCGGTTGACGCGGGATGCCAGCGTCAGAGCGAACTGCGCGGATCACCGGGAGCGATCAGACAAGGAAAGCGAGCAGCCCCGGGAGAGGCCTGGTCGTCTCTACCGCGTGAGCGGTTCAGTTCAACGCCTGAGTTCAGACGCGCCGGGCCGGTTCACGTTGTTCTGTTTCTTCCAACGTCTGGCCCCGGCGTCGTTCTGCAACGATTGGTTGCGCCGCTCACTATTTGCCAGCGCCATCCTTCTTGAAAACATAGATCGCCCATCCAAAAGTCTCCCGCCCCCACCTCAGGTAATTCTCTCTACCCTCAAGCACCCGTTTCAACAACTCTTCCACATCAGGGTCCTCCGGATGCTCGCTCGCCCACGCCGTCGCTGCATACCACTGCAACCCTTCATATTTGTCCCAATCATCTTGGGTGCCCACCAATGTGTAGACCAGCTCTAATCCAAGCTTTTGCCCAGCTTCCACGTTCTCGTAATGCGTCCCATATGTGCTACGGTCTTCCCCGATGGCCTCCAGATGCGCCGCCGCTGGCTCTTGTCTCCAGTACGGTTCCCCAACTACCACCCAACCTCCGGAAACCGCCATCCCGGTCAGTGCCTCCAAAGTCCCTCGATGCCCGCCATAGATCCAACTCGCTCCGATACAAGCCACCAAATCAAAGCTTGCCGGTTTCTCCGGCTCATAGTCCATCCCGTCCATCTCCAAGAACTCCAACTGAGCATCCGGAATGCGTTCTCTTTGCTTCTCCCGGGCGTCTGAAACACAGTATGGCGAGAGATCAACTCCTATCCCTTCAATGTCATACCGTTCCGCCAGCCGTACAATGAACTCGCCCTTCCCTGTGGCGATCTCTAGCACCCGCGCTCCAGACCGCAATCGCAGGAGACTGATGAGGTCCTCGAACTTCTCAACACTCATTGGGTTGCAGATGAGGTGTTCTCGGTGTGTGATATCGAAGTATTTCCATCGGTCCATCTTCAATCTCCTAATGATGGGCGGCCTAACGGATCGCGCTTCACCTGCGCCGCGAAGCGCAGCGGAGCGGCGTCAGGTGGAAGCGCGGGTTAGCCTGCCTTTTGTCCAGCAACAAGCGCCATACAACCATAACCAAAAAACACGCCCTTTGCATCTGCTTGTTCGAACTCCCTTTGGATTTTGTTTACTTCCGCTTCGGTAACAACATTCATTGCAACAGATTCCCCAAAGAGCTTGTCAAGAGACCAGACTTGTCTGGCAAACGCATAGTTTGTCACCACAAGAGGAAATACTTCAAAAGAGACATTGACCAGTCCTTGCTGCTTAAATAGCCGATACAGTTGGCGACCTGCATACCCGTTATGGTGCATGTGATCAGCCATAAATCGAGCTATTGATCCTTGCCTAAGTAATGGTACACCTTAAAGCTCCAGCCCAGCCGCCCGGAAGAACGCCGCGAGGACGTGCCGCTGCCCCCGCGTGTGGGCGAGGGAGGTAAGCACGGCGTGTTCCAGCGCA
>VGFA01000027.1 GCA_016869025.1 Armatimonadota bacterium
TCGTCTTCCACCGGGCCGAGTACAGCAGGAGCGTGGTGGTCAGCTCCCCGAGCAGCGTGGCAAAGGTGATCGTGGCCCCGGCGGCGATGGCGGGCGTGATCAACGGGAGCGTGATCCGGCGGAAGGTCACCCCCTGGTTGGCGCCGCAGACAAGCGACGCCTCTTCGAGCGCAATGTCGGTCTGGGTGAGCGAGGCGTAGGCGGACCGGAACGTGTACGGCAGACGCCGGATGAAGTAGGCGATCATCAAGATCGTTCCGGTGCCCGCGAGCTCAAAAGGAGGAACGATGAACGCCACGAGGATCGCCACGCCGACCATAATGCCGGGAAGCACGAACGGCAGCATGATCGTGATGTCCATCAACCACCTGCCAGGGATTCGCTTGCGCGCGGCCGTGTGGGCCATCAACGATCCCACGATTATGCAGATTGCGGTCGTCCCGACGGCCAGCACCAGGCTGTTGCGTATCGCGTCCATCGAGAGCGTGAACGCCTTGCGGTAGTTGATCAGCGAGTAGGCGGTGGGCAGGGGTGTTCCGGCCCACCGCTCGGCGAACGACGCCAGCAGCACGGTGAGATGCGGCAAGAGCGAGATGCCGATCACCGCGGCACAGAAGCCAAAACCCAGCCATCGGGCCGCCGGCTGGCTGCTCTGCGCCACCTGGCGTGCCTGGGAGGTGATCGTGACGAACCCCCCCTTCCCGGTGATGTAGCGCAGCGCCAGCAGCGAGCCGATCGAAAACAGGGTGCTCACCAACGCGATCGCGCCCGCACCGTGCAGGTTGAAGCTGCCGGTGACTTCAAAGTAGATCAGTGTTGGCAGGACGTAGAACTCCCCGCCCAGCAGCGCCGGGACCCCAAAGTTCCCGATCGCGCGCATGAACACGATGATCGCGCCGGCACCGATGGTCGGCAGTACCAGCGGCAGCGTGACGGTAAAGATCCGCCGCAACGGAGAGGCGCCCAGCGTCAGCGCGCTCTCCTCCACGTGTGGGTCCGCGGAGGAGAGGGCTCCAAGCAGCGGCAGCAAGACGAAAGGGTAGTAGGAGAGTGACATCGTCACGATGACCCCGAACGGCCCGATGATGCTCGGCAGATGGATCCCCAGACCATCTCGAATCAGGGAGGTCAGCGCGCCCTGCCGGCCCAGGAGCAGGATCCAGGAGTAGGCGCCCACGAAGGGCGGGAGGATCAGCGGCAGCGTCGCCAGCGAGATGAGCGCCTCCCGGAACGGAACCCTGACGCGGGCCAGGATGTAGGCCAGCGGAATGCCCAGAACAAGGCTCGCCAGCACGGTCGTGCCGCTGGCCACCAGCGAGTTTACCAGGGCCTTCTGGTAGAGGCCGCTTGTGAAGAATCGTGAGAAGTTGGCCAGGGTGAGATGGGCCGGCGCGACCGGATCGCCCATCTTGATGAAGCTGAGCAGCAACACGCGCGACAGCGGGTAGACGATCAGCAGTCCCAGGATACCCACCACCAGCAGGAGGATCGTCGCGGTGCTCAGATCGAAGGCGCGGCCGGGCCGCACCCTCGGAGCCGCAAGCGTCGCCATCAGCGCGATCCCTTCGGAAAGACCTGGGCGTGGTCCGCGGCCAGGGTGATGATGACTTCCTCTCCCACCTGCCGGATGCCGCCAATGGGCGGTGCGTCCACCAGCACCGTCCAGCCTTCCTCGCCGGCCAGGGTGTAGCGGACCAGGCTGCCCAGGTACTCGATGTCCCTGACGCGCGCCAGCAGGCCGGAGGCGTCGTCACTGACGGCCGAGAGCACCGCGCGCTCGGGGCGGAAGAAGAGCAGTCCCTCTGTCCCCGCTGGAATGGGCAGGCTGCCTGTCGCCGCCCCGGCGCGGAGGAGCGCGCCGCCGCAGCGGATGATGCAGGCCTCGCCGTCGTGCTCCAGCACTGTGCACTCCAGGAAATTCGCCTTGCCCACGAAGTCGGCGACGAAGGTAGAGGCGGGCTGCTCGTAGATCTCCGCGGGCGTGCCCACCTGCGCGATGCGCCCGGCCTGCATCACGGCGATGCGGTCGGATATGGAAAGCGCTTCCTCCTGGTCGTGCGTGACGTAGACCGCGCAGATTCCGGCCTGCCGCTGGATGCGCTTAACCTCCCCGCGCATGTAGACGCGGAGCTTGGCATCCAGGTTTGAGAGCGGCTCGTCCAGCAGGAGCAGCTTTGGGTGGTAGACCAGCGCCCGGGCGAGCGCGACCCGCTGCTGCTGCCCGCCCGAGAGCTGCCCGGGCCGCCGGGCCCGGGTCCCGGCCAGCCCGACCATTTCGATGGCCTCGTTCACGAGCCGTCCTATCTCTTCCCTGGAGGTCTTCCTTACCCTCAGCCCGTAGGCCACGTTCTCGAAGACGCTCATGTGCGGGAAGAGCGCATAGCTCTGGAACACCATGCCGATGCTGCGCCGGAAGGGCGGCAGCGGCGTCCAATCCAGCCCCTCGAAGACGATCCGACCGGCATCCGGCCGTTCCAGTCCGGCGACCAGCCTCAGCGTGGTGGTCTTGCCGCAGCCGCTGGGTCCCAGGAGCGTGAACAGCTCGCCGTCGCGCACATCGAATCCGACGTCGTCGGCGGCGACCACTTGAGACGGGCCGTCGCCGAAGACCTTGCGGACTCCCAGAACGCCCAGCTTGGTGGATGGCGCCTTCACCGTTTGGCCAGCATCTCGTCGAAGATGATGAGATTGATCCCCCGGTCCTTCCCGGCCTTCACCGCATCGTACGGGACCAGATTGATCCTCGAGGTCGGGGGCATGCCCTGCGGCGTAGGTACGTCGGGCCGCACGCTGCGCCGGCTACCGACACGTGTATAGATGAGGTGCGCATCGCGGCTGTTGGCGAAGTCATAGAAGAGGCGCGCCGAGATGGGATTCGGACATCCCTTGATAAGCCCGGTCGCGTCAAAGCGAAGCCCGGTGCCCTCGACGGGGTAGACCCCGTCCACCGGGTAGCCTTTGTTCCTCAGGTCATAGACGTTGCCCTCACCGGTCATGCCGATGAGGAACTCGCCGTCGGCCACGCCCTGGTAGGCCAAACCGGACGACGGGGTGATGATCGCGTTGGCGAGCACTGCCTTCACCAAGTCCCAGCCGCCTATCTTGATCAACTGGAATAGCTGCGCGTAGGCCGAGGCGGAGATCCGCGGGTTGGCCCAGATGATCTTGCCCTTCCACTTGGGATCGGCCAGGTCCCTCCAGCCCCGTGGGTAGTCGCGGCGCTGGACCAGCTTGCTGTTGATGATGATGACCTGTATAGGCAGGCTCATCCCGTAGTAGCGCGGCCCGCGGGGATCCTTGTACTCCGCGGGGATGTCGGCATCTTGTTTGCTCCGGTACGTCTCGAGGAACTCGTAGTTGATGTCGAAGTTCTCGCTGCCGCCGCACATGCAGACATCCCCCTGAGGCCGGGCCGCCTCAGCCCGCACCCTCGTCCAGACGACGCCGGTGCCGGCGTAGATAGACTCGACCTTGATTCCGGGGTTCCGCTTCATGAACGCGGCGGCGAGTTCTTCGCCGATCTCCGCGCCCGCCGATGAGTAGACAACCACTCGGGGCTCCTGGGCCACGGTGGCCGGGGCCATCGCCGCTAGGACGATGACAACCACGCACCCGCAAAGCCAGGCCAGGGGCAATCGGTTCATCTTCATGATCCATCCCTCCTGGTACAGATCTTCCTCAACCCGGACGCCCGTCCTGCTGGTCCCACAGGCCATCGAGCAGGCCTGCTGCGGCGTCGAGGATCAGGCCCTCTGCCTCCGGCGCGGCCCTGCTCCACGGCGCCATGCGGGTCTCGTAGCCGCCCTCGGCAAAGGCCGAGGCCGGGGGCACGTAGCCGATGCCGCCGTTGGCGTATCCGAGGACGACCGTGTGCTTGAAAGGCGACCGGTTCTGGAGGCGCAGGCCTGATTCGGCGAAGAACTCTCCCGGCAGTCCTATGAGGACAACGTCGCCGACGGCGAACGCCTGCACCTCGGTGGTTTCCTCCTCCGCTCCTGCACCCGCAGTCCACGCGCGCTGCTCTACCCAGCTCAGGGCCAACTCCGCGTAGAGAAGCTCGAGACGGGCGGCCGTGACCTCGGCATCATCGGGGCCCGCATCCGCGCCGGCGTCCCGGAGTGTCTCCAAACGGCGACGGCAGTCGCGCACCTGCGCTCGTGTCTGTTTCAGAGGCGGTGGCGGCCGAAGCGGGACCACCAGGGATCGCTGGCCCGCCGCGAGCTTCACATGGCCCTGCGCGCGCCGCCCTGCGACCGGCCTTGCGTCGGTCAAGGCTCGAGCGGCCTCCCGGGCGAGCCGCAGGCCCAGATCCTCTGCCCGCTCGAACGTCCGGCCGGGAATGGGCAGCCCGAGCGCCGACCGGTCAGCAGAGTGCCCCACGTTGACATCACCGCACGCGCCGTTCACGAACATGGCCCAGCCGCCGGTGGCGCGCTCTACCGCGTCAACGGTGAACCCCACGTAGTCGCGCGAGATCATCAGGTTGTCTGATCCCAGCACCGTGGGATGGCAGGCGTAGTGGAGCAGGAACGCCGGAGGCGCACCGGTCCGCTCGGCCCGCAGCACGGTCACCGTGGGGTCAATCGGGCCGTCGGGGCGCCTCCGGTTCCGTGCGACCGAGCCCTCCCGGCCCAATGCCAGGGCGAGCGTCGCCGGCGCCAGGTCCCGGACCGCGGACGCCACCGCATCGGCTACCCTGTCGGCCAGACCATCGAGCCACCCCGGATCGGGCGGAAGGCTGTAGAGGGCGAAGGTCGCGGGCGCGGCGTGGGTGTGCATGGCCGCGAGCATGGCCGATGCCGCCGGAATCCCGGTCCTCTCCTGGATGCGCCGCCGGGCCTCTCTGACGAATCCGGCGTCGAGGTCGCAGAGATCACAGACCACGAGGGCGACCCGCTGCCCGGTATCTTCCAGGACGAGCGCCCGCGCGTAGAGGTCGTCGTGGACCCCGCGCGCGCCTTCCCTCCTGGCGCCAAAACCGGCCAGTGGGGTTCCCGGCGGTGGGGTGATGATGGTTGTCGCGCAGCCCAGGCGCATTGGGCAGGATCTCCTACAGGAGTCCCTTGTGGTCGCAGGCGATCTTTACACCGGCGCGCTCTGTGAACCGCGGCTTTGGTAAACCTCCGAACGCCTCGGCCCTGTGCTTGAAGACGTACAGGCAGCGCGCGTGCCGGGTGGCCTGCGGTGGGGTTGTCAAAGGCTCGATGCCCTCAACCCATACTCTTCGCTACTCGGAGCCGTGAGCCTGCGCCGCCTTGCTGTCAGGACCACCTCGCGACGGTCTCTGGAGGCGGGGCCGAAGGACCATGGACCACCCGTCCTCCCACGATCGTCCACCGGACGGTCAATTCTCCGTCCAGCACGACCAGGTCTGCGCGCTTGCCTGGCGCAAGACTGCCGCGATCGCCATCAAGGTCCATGAACCGGGCAGGGTTGATGGTTGCCAGTTTCACTGCGTCCAAGAGGGGAAGGCCGACCTCGTGCACCATGGTCCGGACACACCGGTCCATGGTGGCGATACTCCCGGCAAAGAAGCTGCGATCGGGCAGTTTGGCCACGTCATCCTCGACGAGCACCTTGCGGCCAGCCCATGTGTGCTCCCCGGGCGGGAAGCCCGCCACCCGTACGGCGTCCGTGCAGACGCACAGGCGGTCGAGCCCCTTAGCCTTGATGATGAGCCGCATCAGGCTTGCCGGAAGATGCCTGCCGTCCGCGATCATCTCCGTGGAGAGCTCGTCCAGCAGAAGTGTGGCCTCGATGACGCCAGGAATCCGAAAGGCCTGCACCCGCCGGAGGCCCGACATGCTGGAGTACATATGGGTGACATGGGTGAAGCCCGCCTCGACGGCCGCGACCACCTCATCAAAGGTGGCGGCCGTGTGCCCGATGGAAGCCACGATCCCCCGGGCCACGAGCTCCCGCCCGAGCTCAAGGGCACGAGGCAGTTCAGGGGCCACCGACATGCGCCGCACGATGTCAGCGTACTCCAACAGGCGCGACCACTCTCCCGGATCGGGATCCTTCATGGCATCCGGGAGCTGGGCACCAGCCTCGGCCGGCGCCAAGTAAGGCCCTTCCACGTGTACGCCGGCGACGTCCGCGCCTGCGCGCGTCCGATCGGCCAATGGGCGCAGCACCGTTAGTGCCCGGGCGATGTCGGCCACCGGGGCGGTGCGCAGCGTCGCCAGCAGCGATGTCGTGCCGCCCCTGGCGTGAAAGGCGCAGATGATCTCGGCCGACTCAACTGATGCATCCATGAAGTCGGCCCCTGCTCCCCCGTGAACGTGGATGTCCACGAACCCAGGGACGACGGTATGCCCGGCGGCGGTGACGCGGTGGGCGTCCGGAGGGATGGTCAGGCTCGTTGCCGGCCCTACCGCCTCGATGCGTCCGTTCCTCACGAGCACCACACCCTCGGGGATCTCCCGGAAGGGAGTCAACACCCGCCCTCCGACCACGGCCATGACCTGTGTGTTCATCGCTGTGTCCCCTTTGAGGCCATGCAGAAGGGGCGCCGGGCAGACGCCCCTTCTGTGGCCCTTCATTCACCGCTGACGCTAGAGATGCTTGACCCTTGAGTAGTACTTGGCGTGGAACGGCGCGTTGATCTCCTCGGCGCCGGCCATGTTCCCGCTGTACCAGACCTCCGGTGCTACCCCGGCCTTTACTATACGGTCAACCACCTCGGCGACGAGCGACTGGACGATGTAGGTGTTTATCACGGTGGAGATCGAGGCCACCTTCCGGTCGAAGCCGTCTATGTCCACCACGGCATCTCCGGGTGGGACGTGGGCGTCGATTACGACGTCCGCGAGGTCACAGAGGTTCTGGTTGCTCGGGTGCCTTGCCGGGATACCCGGCGTGACCCCCTCGGCGAACTCACGCGAAGTCACGGCGATTACCGTCACGCCCCGCTTCCGGCACTCCAGTGCCGTGTCGATCGTGACCGCGTTGATGCCGTTCACGTTGATCAGCACCAGCAGATCCCCCTGCTTGATGCGGTAGTAGTCGAGGACGTGTTGCGCGAAGCCAACCACCCTTTCGGTGTTCGGGTGGCCCTCCAGGTTTGCGATCCCGGGCGGGAACAGAGGGTTCCAGGCCGCGAGCCCGCCCGCCCTCCAGAAGAGCTCCATGGCGCCCATGACCGAGTGCCCGCCGGTGCCGAAGACGTGCACCAGCTCGCCTTTGAGCATCTTCTCCGCGACCAAGTCGGCTGCGCGGCCGAGGCTGCCGCGCTCCTCGCTTCTGACGCGCTCGAGTATGGTGATGCATGATTCGTAGAAACGGTCCATCGGCGCAGTTGCTGTCATGCCTCTGTCCTCCTATTTGTAGCCGATGTCACGCAGCTGCCGGGTGGCCCACTGCATTGCTTCCTTGGGCTTCATCTGCCCGGTGACTACCTGCGCGAACATGTTCGGCAGGACGAACGTGGCGTATGTGGCCTGGGCGCGCCGGTCTGCCGGTGCTGGCCAGCCGGTCAGGCGCTGCCACTTCGTATACCCGATGATTCCCTGGAGCTTGGGGTCGACCCGCCACACCGGATGGCGGTCGAACTTCGGGTGCGCCGGCATGTTGAACCCTCCGCCGGTCTCGATGTAGCGGTTCTGGTTCTCCTCTTCGTAGAAGAAGCGCAGGAAGTCCTTCGCCGCTTCCCTGTTCCTGGCGAACTTCCAGATTCCGAAGCTATAGAAGTCGCCCATGCCGAACCGTCCCTTGGGGCCAAGAAGCGCGCCGTGGTGGTTGATGTTCACCGCGATATCGGGATTCGTGCGCTTGGCCGTTACGTAGACGCTACTGGGGTTCAGCGTCCAGGAGCCGCGGCCCGAGAGTATGAAGCGGTTGTTGCCCGCGTTGTCCCACGCCAGGATCTCGCGGTCCATCTGAGGGAAGACCTCCTGGACGTAGGCTATGGCCGCCTCGGTCTCGGGCGACTCGATGGCAACCTGGCCTTCGGGAGTCGCCGTCTTGCCCCCGAACGACCAGAGTATTTGGTAGAGTGTGTTGTTGGCGTCGCCGCACTGGCTGATCGGGAAGCCGATGGGCCGGTCGATCCCGCGCAGCTTCTTCGCGGCGCGCAGGACGTCGGCCCAGCTTGCCGGGTGCGGCTCCCCGACCTGCTTGAAGTAGTCCTCCCTGTAGGTGCCGTGGAAGGCGACGGTCATCCTGGGCACCGCCTTCCAGCGGCCGTTCAGGAAGCACGCCTGCTTTGCGACTGGATGCCACGCCCCCCAGCGCCTGACGATCTCGTCGTTGATGTCGTCGAGGTCTACGAGCTGAGGCTCGATCATCGCCGTCTGGAGGTTCTCGAGACCGACTATGTCGTGGCCGCGCTGCGCCGAGACCTCGGCGGCGTGCTTTGCCGCCATCTCAGGGATCGAGACGAAGTCCACGGTAACCTTGACGTTGGCCCGCCTGCCGAAATCGGCGGCCTGCCGGCGCAGCTCCTCGTCGTTTGCCGAGACGAAGGAGCTGAACATCAGGATGCTCAGTTCCCGCTCCTGCCCGAGGGCTATCTGCGGGAAACGGCTGGCTAGCCCAAGGCCGTATGCGGCCCCTGCCGCGGCAGCCGTCCTCACTAACTGCCGTCTGGTCAATCTCGCTCCCATCTGCATCTCCTCCCTTTGTGCTCTTGATCCTCCTTAGTCCCGAGGCACAGTTCAGGCTTCATGCTGGATTTCCGTGATGGTTCACCTCACGACCTCACTTGATAGCACCAGCCGTCAGGCCCGATATGTAGTAGTCAAGTAGGAACGCGTAGATGACGGCTATCGGAACCGAGCCGAGGACCGCGCCGGCCATAAGCTCTCCCCAGTAGTACACATCGCCGCGGATCAGCTCGGTGACGACCCCCGGCCCGAGTGTCTTCTGCGCCGTTGAGCTCACGAAGGTCACGGCGTAGATAAACTCGTTCCACGACAGCGTGAATGCGAACAGCGTGGCCGTGAGGACGCCTGGGATCGCCGTGGGCAGGATGATACGGACGAGGGCGCCCAGGTAGCTGCACCCGTCAATCAGCGCGCTCTCCTCCAGCTCCTTTGGGATTGTGCGGAAGTAGCTCATCAGCAGCCACGTCGCGAACGGAACCAGGAACGTCGGGTACGAGACGACCAGCGACCACCGTGTGTCCCCCAGGTTAAGGATTCGGATGATCTGCGACAGCGGGATGAACAGCAGCGTCGTGGGGACAAGGTATACTGCGAAGATCATCCCCCCCAGGGTCTCGCCCCCGCGGAACCGTAACCTGGCCAGCGCGTAGGCCGCCAGGATGCTTATGACGACCGCGATCGCCGTTGACAGCACCGCGACCACGGCGGTGTTGACCATCCACGTGGCAAACGCGGTGCGCTCGAACAGGAACATGTAGTGCTCCAACGTGGGGCTGGACCGGAACCAGAACGGGATGGCCTTGAGATCGTACAGCTCGGCGTTCTGCTTCAGCGAGGTCACGACCATCCAGTAGAACGGGAACAGCAGGGCGACCACAAAGGGAATGGCGGCCAGGTAGTAAGCCGCGGGCCGGCGTGCCTGGCGGCCTACCATTCCCACTTCCTCCTCATCAGCCGCATCTGGTAGAACACGATGACCATGAGGAAGGGCAGCATGAACAGTGAGGTCGCGGCTCCGCGCCCTATCTCGCCGGTGATCAGCCCGGTCTGATGCGCTAGGGTGGCCAGAAGGTGCGTGCTGTTGATAGGGCCTCCGCGCGTGAGCACGTACACGATGTTGAAGTCGCTGATCGTCATGATGAGCGAAAACAGGACGACCGTTGCCAGCACGGGCCGGAGCAGGGGAACGGTGATCAGCCAGAACCGCGTGAACGCGGTGGCCCCGTCCGTCTCCGCCGCCTCGTAGAGGTCATCCGGTATGGACAGCAGGCCGGCAAGCAGGTTTATCGCGAAGAACGGGATCCCACGCCAGACGTTGACGATGATCACCGCGGCCCGCGCCAGGTGGGCCTCACCGAGCCACTGCAGGTCCGATACATAAGCGATGGCGCCCAGCCGGACCAGGACCCAGTTGATGACGCTGAACTGGGGCTCGAACATCCACTTCCAGGCCACGGTGCTGAGGGCTGTGGGCACTATCCAGGGCAGGAGTATCGCCGCTCGTATCAGGCGGCTCCCGGGCAGGCGGTGGCGGCCCAATCCTGCCAGCACGAGCGCCAGGGCCATTCCCAGAACGACCTTGGCCACCACCGCTGTGGTAGTGTAGATTCCCGTATTTCTCAGGGTCTGCTGGAAGATTTCCTGACGTAGCAGCCTCGCGAACTGACCGAGTCCCACGAACCGGCCCATGTCCCCGACCACCGCGTCGCTGGCGGAGAGGTAGAGGGCGAGCAGGAACGGATACCCCACCAGCACCACGAGCAGCGTTACCGCGGGGGCCACGAACGCGTAGGCCGTGGCCACCTCAGGGCTCAAACGCCCGCCCCAGGGCCACCTACCCCGGCGGGTCGGGGGCGTTGTGGGAGCAGGACTCTCCTTTCTAGTACTGATGGATGACTCTCCCCCGGTACCGTTCCTGTATCCGCAGGCTCCGCTCTCTTCCTCCCGGCAGATTCGCGCTGTAGCGAACCAGCGGCTCGATCCCCCGCTGTGCCATGCGCTCCACGACGAGCGCGACCAGGCAGTTGACGATCAGTACGACCGGAAAAGTCGAGCCCGAGGCGACCTTGTGTTCCACCCCGGGTATGTCCAGTAGCGCGTCTCCGGGAGAGATGTGGCAATCGATGACCACATCCGCCAAGTCACACAGGTTCTGCTTGCTGGGGTGGCGGGCCAACGTGTCCGGGGGCACACCCTCGGCGAACTCCCGGGATGTGACCGCGATTACCTTAGCCCCCCGGGCTCTTGCCTCAATGGCGGAGTCTATGGTCACCGCGTTGATGCCGTTGACGTTGATAATGATAATGACGTCGCCGGCGCCAACGCCGTAGTGGTTGAAGATCGCCGGAACGTACCCGACCAGTCGCTCCGTGCTGGGGTGGCTGTCGGTCACGGAGATGCCCGGCGGGAATATCCCGTTTATCGGGTAGAGGCCTCCGGCGCGCTGGAACATCTCCATGGCACCCATTATGGAATGCCCTCCGGTGCCGAAGACGTGGATCACGCGGTCTTCCTGGATCTTCTCGATCAGTAAGTCCGCAGCCGCGCTCATCGCGTCCTGTTCGCGTTCCATGACGGCCTGCATGATCTCGGTCACGGTCTGGAAGTAGCGTTCAGCGGCGTTCATCGCTTCCACCCCTATCTGTTCGCAGATTGCCTTCGGCGGGCAGGGAAACCAGCGGTGTCAGAACCTCGGCGCGCTTCTTCACGCTGCGCAGGTGATCGGCCAGGGCGTCCGCAGCCTCGGAGCTGTTTCGCCTCTGGAAGGCGGATAGGATCCTGTCGTGCTCCCGGAACGTCTGATCAAGTTCCTGGAGCCGCGTCTGCTTCTGAAAGTAGAAAAGGCGCAGGGTGTGCATGTGCGAGTTCATCGACCTGAAGAGCCGCAGCAGGAGCGAGTTCCCGGACGCCGCGACGATCGTATCGTGGAACTCGCGGTCGGCCGCATTGTTTTCCATGTACTCTCTCGCGGCCATCGCGCTGCAGAAGCGCGAGTGGATCTCTTCCAACCTGCCGACGAGCCTGTCGGGAACCGGATTGATCTGCCGGGCGGCGAAGACCTCGAGAATCAGCCGGCAGTCCAGCATCTCGTGGAGGTCGCGCGCGGAGAGAGACATGACGTAGTAACCTTGATTCCTGCGGTAGACCACGAGGCCCTCGCCCTGCAGCCGGCCAAGGGCCTCGCGGATGGGGGTGTGGCTCACTCCCAGATCCCGGGCGAACTGATCAATCGGTACCTTCTCGCCCGGCCTCCAGACCTGCTCGAGAACCCGTTGCCGGAGGATGTCCGTGACCTGTTCAGAGACAACCTGCACGCAGGCACACCGTCCGTACCGGAATCCTATATGGTATAGGATCCCCGTACCATTGAACCGCTGCTGAGATGACCTGTCAAGCAGTTTCCCCCGTCCCCCCTGCGCCGCGCCGCATGCAGTCCGCAAACAGCCCTGGGCCCCTCACACCGCCGGTATCGTCTCGGCGCCGTGGGTGATCACGGTAATGCGAGCGCCGCGGCCCCGGCGGTCCAGCGCCTCATCCAGAGCGGCCTGAGGGCTCGGGAACGGCCTCATCCTGGACAGGCGGGCCTGCTGTGGCGATATGCCCTCTGAGACGAGCGCGATGTCGAGCCGCTGCCGAATGCGCAGGCTAGCGGCGGCCACCGAGAGCGGCAGCAGCTCGGAGGCGGGCATCCTTTCGGCCTGCGCGAGCAGTTCCTCCGGGCCGCCCGCCGACAGGTACTCGAGGTACCGGGGGTGCGGGCCCACTCCTTCGGGGCAGGGCGTGACGAGTATGACGGTTCCACCCGCGGCGGCTGCGAGGTCGGCCGCCAGCAGGCCCTTGCCAGCCTGCCAGAGATCGCCGTCGGCAGGGTGGGAGGTGGTGACGACGATCTCGGCCCTGCGTCCGGCCCGCACGCAGAAGATCTCTCTTGCATGGGCTACGCCCTGCCGGTGAGCCTCGATGAAGTGGCCTGCCACGGCCCGGTAGATCCTGCCCTCCGGAGTGAAGGCGACGTTGACGATGAAGCCCAGCCCCGCCCGTTCGGCGACCCAGGACTCCATGGCCCTGCGGACCGCGTTCTCGACCTGCCCGAACATGTTCTGAGGGGTGCGGCCGTGCATCAGATGGAAGGCGGCCACGGTCTCCTCACCGGCGACTCCCGGGAAGACGATCTTGCCTCCACCCGACCACCCGGCCGCCGGATGGGGAAGGATTCCGCCAACGCCCACTCGCAAATCAACTTCCACGACGCGCCGGTCGAGCCAGATCTCCGGCGCTTCCGTGATCCCTGGCAGGCGCACCATCTGGGACTTGTCGCGGAACTCAGAGTTGACGACGGAGATCCGGCTGAGCAGGCCCTCACCTACCTTGCGGGTCATCTCCGCGGCCGTCATGGGCCGGTGGCTTCCCAGCGCCATGACGATCTGGATGTCGCCGTCCCGCACACCGGCGCGGTTCAGGCGGCCGACAACAAGGGGAAGGATCCGGTCCGTGGGGGTTGTGCGGGAGATGTCGTCGCACAGGAGGGCAACCCTGCACCCTGCTCTGGCCATCTGCTCGAGCCGCGCTGAACCTATCGGGTTGTCGAGGGCTTCTTCAAGAACCCTTCCTTCGTCCTCGGGCAACTGGACAGCGTTGGGTCTGAGAACCTCCACGGAGAGGCCGTCTGGGATCTGCAGCGGCAGGCTCCCGCTCCCGTATGGAAGGTCGATTCGCACGCGCCGGTCTCCTACCCAGGCCGTCTGTTCCGCCGCCCCGCACGGTGCCGCGACCCGCTGCTACGCACGGTAGACAACCTCTCCCGCGACAACGGTCTGCATCACTTCGAGCCGCGCCTCGTTCTCGTGCCACCTGGCCAGCACGATGTCGCCTGCCTGTCCCGGAGCAAGGCCTCCCAGGTCATCCCGGCCGAAGAGTCGCGCCGGGCGCTCCGATGCCATGGCCACGGCGTCCGCGAGGCTCACGCCCGCAAAGGCGACCACATTGCCCACGGCAGTGGCGAGATCCAGCGCCGATCCGGCCAGGTACTCTGTTCCGACGAGTCGGACGCCCTGGCTCGCCGTCAGCTCGACCTTCTCGTCGAGGAAGTCGTAGGTGCCGGGTTCCTTGCCGGCCAGCCAGACCGCGTCGCTGGTAAGTATGCACCGCTCGGTTCCCTTCGCCCGCACGAACACCTTGACCACTGCCGGGGGAAGGTGATGGCCGTCGACGATCATGCTGGCCCAGAGGCCGTCCTGGGCGAGCTGCTCCCAGATGTAGTTGCGGTGCCTGGGTATCATGGCGTGTGAGCCGTTCCCGAGGTGGGTGGAGATCCGCGCGCCCGCGCAGACCGCCGCGACGATCTCCTCACGCGCGGCGCCGGTGTGGCCGATCGCCGGCACAATGCCAGCGCCTGCGAGGCGCTCGATCAGGTCTACAGCCCCCGGCATCTCGGGCGCGAGCGTTACCATCCGCACCCGCCCGCCCGAGGCCTCCTGGAGAGCCTGGACCTCGTCCCAGTCAGGCGGCCGGACGTGCGCCTTCGGGTGCGCCCCCCTCGGCCCGTCCTCGGGCGAGATGTACGGCCCTTCCACGTGAACCCCGAGCACGGCCCGCTCGATCCAGGGCTCCTGGTCGCAGGCCCTGGCGATCGTCCGCAGAGAGGCGATCATGTGTTCGCGGCTCTGGGTGCACACGGTCGGGCAGAACCGTGTCACGCCGTGCCTCCATAGGGCCCGCACTACGCCCGCCGCGCTTTCGACCGAGGCCCCTGCCGCGTTGAAGTCGTGTCCGTCAAACCCGTTGACCTGGATGTCGATGAGGCCGGGCAGCACCCTGGGGCCCTGGCCTGCACCCACAGCAACGTCCGGTCTGACGGCGCCGACCTTTCCCTGGGAGATGGTAATGCTCGCCGCCTGGCCCCACGTATCGGTTCCCCGGACCTCCAGATCCTGTGCGCTCATCCGACTGCCACCTCTATTCCAGCTGCCACACCTACAGCCACCTTATTCGCGGCGCGTACTTCTCGAAGAGCTCCCTGTTGGCTATGTCGCCGCCCGGAATGTTGGCGCTGGTCCATACGGCCGGGGCCACCCCGCGATCCAGAAGGGTCTTGACGGTCTCTGCGACCATGGTCTGGACGACGAAGGCGTTCAGTATCGTGGAGACCGGAGCAACCCACGCCTGCATGCCCGGAAACTCCAGGACTGCGTCGCGCGCGGGCATCTTGTTGTCGATCAGGCAGTCAACTACCTCAAAGAGATTCTTCCGCGAAGGATGGCGCGCCGGATGGTCCGGCGGTACGTTCTTCGAGAACGACGGCGAGGTGATCCCGACGGTCTTGATATCCCGTTCACGCGCCCACAGCGCCGCGTCTATTGTGCAGGAGTTGATCCCGTAGGCGTTTATGATGATCAAAACGTCTTCCGGGGTGATGGGATAAGTCCCGAGGACCGCACGAGCATAGCCCGGCGTCCTCTCCACCGCGCTGGAGCGCCTGGCGCCGAAGGCGACCGATATACCCGGGTCGAGTATCGGGTAGACGGCCGCCAGTCCGCCTGCCCTACAGCTCATCTCCTCCGCGGCGATGTAGGAGTGGCCGCCGGTGCCGAACACAAACAAGAGGTGGTCTGTGGCCAGGGCTCCGGCCAGCGTCTCTGCCGCCTTCCTGATGCTCTCGCCCTCCTCCTCGACCACCCGGGCTAGGAGCTCGGTCACTATCTGGTGGTACCTCGCAACCTGGCTCATGATCTCAGTCCTCCTGTCGTGAGTGTGATAAGCCGAGACGCCGCCTGCCAGATGGGTTCTATTTGATGGCTCCCGCCGTCAGGCCCTTGATGAACCAGCGGCCCGCCAGCCCGAAGAGAAGGATCGGTGGGATTGCGATGATGACCGAGCTGGACATCAACAGTCCCCAGTCTATGAAGTACTGCTGCAAGAAGTGAGCCATACCTACCGGCAGCGTCTTGTTCGTGTCACTAATGAGAAAGGCCACCGCGAACAGGTACTCGGTCCAACACATCAGGAACGAGTTCAGGGCCAGGGCGGCCAGCCCCGGGGCGCTTAGCGGCAGGAAGACCCGGACCAGCACCTGCAGCCGGGATGCGCCGTCCACGAGCGCCGCGTCCTCCAGCTCCAGCGGCACGCCTACGAAGAAGGCCCGCAGCATCCAGACGCTGAAGGGCGCCACGATCGTGACGTTGACGATGACGAGCGCGAGGAGCGTGTCTATGATGCCGAGTCCGGTGAACGCCACGTACAGCGGGATGATCAGCAGGACTCGCGGGAAGATGTAGATCGAGATGAACGTGCGGTAAAGGAGTTCCCGGCCGCGGTAGCGGCACCTGTAGACGCTGTAGGCGGCCAGACTGGCTAGGACCAGCGTGATGCCGGTTGCAGCCAGCGCGACATAGACGCTGTTCAGGAAGTACCTGGCGAACGGCACCTGTTCGAACAGCCGCGTGTAGTGTTCGAGCGTGAAGGTCTTGGGCCAGAAGGTCGGAGTGGGGCTCGTCAGCTCGGGCACGGTCTTGAACGAGCAGATGACGACCCAGTACATGGGTAGCATGACGACCGCAAGGACCGCGGCCACCGAGAGGTACCGCCCGATGGTCTTCACCGTCCTCATGCGGAGATGGCAACCTCCTCCTTCATAACCCTGCGCAGGTATCCCACGCCGTATGCGAGGAGTATCACGAACATGACGAGCGAGATCGTGGCCGCCTGGCTTATGCGGTACTCCTGGAACGCCTTGTAGTAGATGAGGATCGTCAGCGTGGTCGTCTTGTAGATGGGCCCGCCACGCGTGAGCAGCCAGATGGCATCAAAGATGTTGATCGCCCACAGGGAGGCGATCAGTATTACGACCTTCAATACTTCGCTGATGGTCGGAAGTTCTACGTGCCACAGCCGCGCGAAATACCCCGCGCCGTCCATGTCCGCCGCCTCCCCCAGCTCCCGGGGGATGGTCTGCAGCGCCGCGAGTATGATGACCGTGAAGAACGGAAACCACCGCCATACGTTCACCGCGGTGACGGCGTAGAGCGCGATGCCCGGCGATCCCAGGAACGAGATCGGCCTTTCCACCAATCCCGAGGAGAGAAGCAGGTAGTTGACCACCCCCAGCGTTGGGTCGAGCACCCACTTCCCCATCGTGGCCAGCACGATGGATGGGAAGAGCCATGGCAGGATGATCCAGGTCCGCACGAACTCGTGGCCCCGGAACTCCTGGTTGAGCACCAGCGCGGCTACCAGGGCCAGCAGGACCTGAAAGGCCACGTTGAGGGCCGTCCATGTCACGCTCACCCGCAGGGTACGCCAGAACTCGCCCCCGGCAAGGATGCGGACGTAGTTGGACACACCGGCGAACGCGCCCGGTGTTCCAACATAGCCTACG
This sequence comes from Armatimonadota bacterium, assembly GCA_016869025.1. Classification (NCBI taxonomy): domain Bacteria; kingdom Bacillati; phylum Armatimonadota; species Armatimonadota bacterium. The sequence continues at coordinate 16,981 of VGFA01000027.1, forward strand.
TCCAGCACGCTCAGGCGAATGGTCTCAACCAGAGGGTAGATCAGGGTGAGCAGAGCCCACACTAGAAGGGGCAGGATCAGAAGGTATCCGAAATAGGGATCCTTCTGCAATAGTCCACTGATCCCCCGGAGTCGCCGGGCGTATCCTGCAGCCGCGCCCCTCCCGGGACGGCTTCCATCCCGGGAGGGGCTTGGTCCTAGGTTGCCCCGCTCGTCAGCGGAGGGCTTCACGCATTCTGTCTGCGCCGCGCCTGACAGCCTCGGCAGGGGATAGACCCTCGTGGATCATCAGCTGGGCGGGCCAGGCCACGAGGTTCTGGCCGGTTATCCGCCCGATGTATCGGTTGTAGGGCTCGCGGGTGAACCCGAGCTGGCGGCCGTGCTTGGACTCCTCGATCATTGTTTCGTACTTGGGCCAATGTGCTTTCACAGTCGGGTTGTCGAGCAACTCCCGCGCTCTGGCCGCTTCCTCGGTAACAGGGAGGAAGAAGCCGGGCGCCACCGTCAGCAGGAGGGCCATGTTCGCCGGCTTGTAGAGGAACTCCACGAACTGCCGGAACCCCGGGCGAACCTTGGGGTCCGGGTTCAACAACATGATCCCGTTCATCCAGGTGGCCGTGCCGCGCTGCCCGTCGGCGTCGGGGATGGGCACAGGCGCTGCGCCGAGGTTCTCGGCCGCGAGCCTGGTGCGCAGGTCCCACTGCTCGTTGTATTGCCCCTTCTCGATGACCATGGCGATCTCGCCCGCCACCAGAGCAGCGATCGCCTGGTCCCACTGCCAGGCCTCGGAGCCCGGAGGCGACAGCTTGAACAGCCGCTGATACATATCGAAAGCTCGGACGGTATTTGGATTGTCGAATATCACGGCACCCCTGGCATCCAGCAGATGCTCGGCCTTGGCCACTACCATGAGAGGATAGATCTGCTGGACCGTCGCCAGGTGCCAGTCCCCCGCGACGCCGATGGCGTGCTTCGCGGCTCCGGTCCTGGTGATCGTGGCCGCCGCGCTCAGCAGCTCAGACCAGGTCCTGGGCGGTCTCCTGGGATCGAGCCCCGCCCTCCGGAACAGGTCGGTGCGGTACCACAACACCTCCGCCATGTTGTAGAGGGGGACGGACCAGTGCTTGTTCTCCGAGAGGAACGGCTGCAGTGCCGCGTCGTAGATCCTGCTGCCGCGCCTGGCCTCCGCCACCTCCGCGGTCACATCCTGCACCGTTCCGGTCAGGCGTACGTCCATGGTCAGATCGGGGGTTGTGAACATCATGTCCGGGGGCCGCCTTGCCATGACCGCGGCCGATATCTTCATGTACACGTCGGCCCAGCTCTGCACCTCGACCCTGACGCGCACAGCGCCCTGGCTCCGATTGAAGGCGTCGACCAGATCCTCGATCGCCTTGACACGCGTGGGCCGCGCCTCCATGTGCCACAGGCTCAGCGTTTGCGGTGCCTGGGCCCTCACTGGAACTGCCAGCGCGACCGCGATCACCCCGGCGAAGACCATCAGGGGCCAGCCTCGAACGGCGAATCTCACGGATACCCACCTCCCGCTGGATTATTCCGGCTGCTCCGGAAACTGGTAACAGTGCACGTATGACAACGTTGACAGCGCTCAATACTGATTTCGCCGGTCAATCTCCAACTCCTCCTGGCAGGAACTGCAGTTCAGACATTGGAACCCATGGCGTGCCTGCTGGCACGTGGGTAAGGGGAAAGAGCTTGACCTCAGAGGCGATCACGGGGGGTGGAAGGAGCTAGAAGAGGATGGGCGACGCCCTCAGCGAT
>VGFA01000028.1 GCA_016869025.1 Armatimonadota bacterium
ATCGCTGAGGGCGTCGCCCATCCTCTTCTAGCTCCTTCCACCCCCCGTGATCGCCTCTGAGGTCAAGCTCTTTCCCCTTACCCACGTGCCAGCAGGCACGCCATGGGTTCCAATGTCTGAACTGCAGGTCCTGTCTACGCGACCGGGTTTCTGGGCACGAGTAAGGTGTATGCTTCGCGAGGACGCTCTTGAGCCGGGCATCTGTGCGGCCGCGGGGGGCCGTGTAGCGGATCTGCCGGTCTTTGACGAGAGCACGTTCGACCGCGACTACTTCACAAGTGTATCGAACTACGCCGGCCGCTACGATCGGTCCAACCCGCCCCACAAGATCGCCGGATACCTGCGAGAGATCCGTCGGCTCCGTCCGGCCGGGTCGCTGCTGGACGTCGGGCCTGCCTTCGGCCGGTTCCTTGAGGCGGCTCAGGAGCACTACGAGTGCGAGGGCGTGGACATCTCGGCCTATGCCACGCGCCTGGCACGCGAGCGACTGCCCGGTGTGCCTATTCAGCAGTGCGCACTACAGGCATTCCTGCCCGGTCGGACCTACGACATCGTGACCTGCTTCGACGTGCTGGAGCATATTCCTGACCTCGACGCCGCGCTGAACCGACTGCGCGGCCTGGTGGCCCCCGCCGGTCTGCTGGCTCTCGCGGTCCCGGTGTACGACTCGCCGGCCGGATGGGTATGTGGCCTTGTTGACCATGACCCGACCCATATCCACCGGCTGGGCCGGCTTGAGTGGATCCGAAGGCTCAAACAGGCCGGTCTGGAGCCGATAGTCTTTAAGGGGATTCTCCGTGTCCCCCTGCCCGGGCTCTTCCTGCACGCCATGAGCCCGGCGCTCCGATGGTGCTCCTCGGCCATCTTCGTGATTTGCGCCCAGGGAGGCCTAGATACTAGATAGGGGAAGCTATTGGGTGGTTGCCATGCGCAGGCGCGAACGCGGCTTCACGCTCATAGAAGTGATCGTCGCCCTGACGATCCTGGCCGTGTCAATCCTGCTCATCACACGTGCGTTCCTCATTCTGATCCAGGTGACGAACCAGGGCGGCAACAAGACCGTGGCGAGCGCCCTCGCGGTTCGGGTGCTGGAGGAGATCAGGTCCCGGCCTGAGTCGCAGAGCTCCTCGGCAGGGTGGACCGCCAACTTCGATGCCATCGCGTCGCAGTCACTGACGAACTTCGGGGCGCCGTACGGCAACTACGCCTTCGAGGTGCTGGTGAACCAGGTAGATCTGAGTACTCCCCAGCCCGATTGGCTCAGCGACTACAGCCACTCGAACGCGGTCAAGTGGGTGACGGTCAGAGTGGATTCCCGAGGCCGGACCCTGGCCCAGGTGAGTTCGGCCGTCGTGCGGGACATGTACAGGCGGCCGTAGGAGCAGATGGTGAGCAGCCGGATCCGAGCAGCGCTTCGCCGCCTGGCCCAGTTCCCGCGGGACGTGCGCGGCCTCTCGTTGCTGGAGATCCTTGTGGCGCTGGGCGTCCTGGTAGTCGCGCTGGTGGCCATCTACGGCCTGGTGGTCAACGCGGTGCGCTCGTTCGGGATGGGAGAGGACTTCCTGGACGTTCAGCAGAACGCGCGAGTGGCCCTCGACAAGTTCGCCGAGGAGGCGCGGTGGACGACGCGCCTGGTGAGCGACACGGACTTCTTCGCCAGATCGCCGGCTGCCCCGGAGCCACCGGCGTGCGTGGGTGGCCTGTGCCCAGGCAGCGTGAACCTGGAGATCCCGAGGGGCAATCCGGTGATCCCCGACTGCTCGTACTTCGTCAGGTTCTCGCGCGACCCGGCAGGCAGTACCTTCACACGGCTCGTCAAGCCCGACCCCAACCTGCTCACGAACCCCAACTACGGTACCGGGCAGTGCATCGCCACCGTTCAGCAGGACCTGGCATCTCTCGTTACCGGGTTGGTGTTAGACTACTGCAACGCCGCGGAAACCTGCACGCCTCCTTACGATGCGGTGACGCGGGCCGAAGTCGTCCGCATGACCGGCGAGATCACGGTGGCCAAGGTGAGCGCGGGCGTGCAGCAGCAGCGCACGATCGGCACGGATGTGCTCCTGCGCAACGTGGGGGCCGTGGCCCCGCCGATCGCTTCGACACCGAGCCCGACCTCGCCGCCCAGGCCGACGATCCCGCGGACCTTCGCCGCGCCGACGGCGACCGTGACGGCCACGGCTACGGTGACGCCGACCCTACCCGGACGGCCACCCGGACCGCTACGGTGACGCTAACCGCTACCGTGACGGCCACCCGGACCGCTACGGTGACGCTGACCGCTACCGTGACGGCCACCCGGACCGCGACCGTGGCACCGACCGCGACCGTGACGCCGACCCCGACCGCCACCGCTACACGAATACACGAACCGCGACCGTGACGCCGACCGCTACCCGGACGGCCACCCGGACCGCTACCGTGACGCCGACCGCCACTCGGACGGCTACCCGGACCGCGACGGCCACGCGCACGGCTACCCGGACGGCCACGCCCACCGAGACCTTCAATAGATAGCGCCGGAGGATGGGACTGACTGGGAGATGACGCGATGAGCAGGATGCGCCGGGTTCAGAGGGCCGAAGGAGGAATCGCCCTCATCACCGTGATGATGGCGATCTTCATCCTGACCATAGTGGTGGCCGCGATGGCGATCGCCACGATGGGCGAGAGCGTGCTCTCGTTCGACCAGCTGCGCGGCCAGCAGGCGCTGGCTGTGGCCGAGGCCGGCGCCTACCGGGCTCTGGCCGAGCTGCGCCACCGGCTGGCGGTAGACCTGGACCTGCAGATCCGGCAGCCGTCGGTCGGCAGGAACGAGGTCCGGAACATCTGCCGCTCCAAAGACTCCGCTCCGCCCGATCCCAACCTGGAGCCGGTGGACATCCTGGCGAACTATGCCTTCCCGATCGAGCTGGCGAGCAGCGACTGGGAGCGGCCCGACCGGGCGACCGCGGCCCTGCGGATCGGCACGCAGTCGGCGCGGATCACGCTGACCGATAGGGCGTCGGGCGATGCCCTGGGCGATTTCTACGCCACGATCGCGGTCCGCCCTTCAGGCCGCCAGTCCACCTGCCAGATTGACCCCAACAACCCCGAGCAGCTCGTCATGTGGTTCGACTACGCGATCATGTCGGTCGGCCGCGCCGGCAACGCGACGCGCACGGTCTGCCTGCGCAGCCCGCACGCCGACCGGTGCACGAACTGGTTTCCGGCGGTGAGCGCCGGCTGGCAGGGCAGCTACGTGTTGAGCGGCGGGACCAGCTACGGGTGGCCGGTGTTGATCGAGGATGCCTCGTACGCCCAGTGGGCGTTGATGCTCCTGGACGTCGCCAACGTCTGGCTGTACACGGGCACGCAGATCTACGGCCCTGTGCACTCCAACAACCAGATCCGGATCGCGCAGAACCCTGAGCTGCACGACGCGGTGACGCAGTTCAGCCCCGACATGCGCTTCCTCAACTGCGGATCACCGGTCAACATCACCATTCCCGCGACGAATCCCAATGCCGCACTGCGCACGGCCTGCGACAACACCACCGGGACCGTGTTCCGCAGCACCGTCAAGAAGACCGATACCACCATTGACCTGCCCACAAACGCAAACCCATCGCGCACATCGGTCGGCATGACGCCGAGCGGCCCGAACGCCAACGACAACCAGGTACGCACGGCCACCAGCGATGACGAATACTTCGGCATGCCGCCGGGCCCGCTGCGGGACGGGCTCTACGTCATGGACTCGTGCGGCTCCGCGGCCTGCGGAGGCGTCTACGTGCGGGGCGACATCACGCAGATGGTACTGTCCAGCGAGGGCGGGATGCAGGTGATCCGACTCGCGGTGCCGAGCGATCCCAATCCGTTGCGGCGCAACCTGAAGATCGAGATCCACCCTGTGAGCAGGGCCGTTGTCCTGTACTGGGACTACCGCGGCGGGGACACCTGGGCGCAGTCGCGGGCCTACGGGAGCGGGATCTTCAACGGTCTCTTCTACACGAGCGGCTCGATCACGCAAGGAGGCCTGTACGGCACCGTGAACAGGGACATGCGGCTCACGGTCGCAGCCGAAGGCGAGATCCGCGTCACCCACCACCTGGTCTATGAGGCTCCGCCGGCCGGTCCCGGGCACAACCCGACCAACGTACTGGGCCTCTACTCGGTCACCGGCGACGTCACAATCACCGGGGCCGCGACGCCGGACAACCTGTACGTGGACGCCGTGGTGATGGCGCCCTACGGCAGGTTCTGGGTGGAGGGGTTCGACACGTTGCCGGACAAAGGGAGCATCTACTCCCTGGGAGGGACGATACAGGGGACCTTCGGCGCCTTCGGCCGCTTCAGCCCGATCTCCGGATACGGGCGTGTGATGACCTACGACTGGCGGCTGCGCTCCAACGTGGCGCCGCCTTTCTTCCCGCTGACGGACATCTACACCGCGGTGCGCTGGCCAAGCCCTGCGCTGGTGTTCGCCGGCGGCGATCCGCTCTACGATCGGCCGCACTGGGAGGAGATGGTCGGGCAGTGAGCGACCGCGCCGGGCGGAGTGCGGCGGGCGGGGGTGGGCTTTCCCTCGTTGAGGTCGTCGTGACGCTCGCGATTGCCGGGCTCGCGCTCGCCCTGGTGTTCGGCGGGATGAGCATGACCACGAACCGGCGGCTCGTCGGGACCGCACGAAAAATGCTCTCGGACATGCGCATGATCGAGCAGCGGGCCAGAACAGAGCGGAACTGCTACCGGTTCGTCTTTGACCCGGGCGGCGAGACATACAGCATCTACCGCTACGAGGGAGCCGTGACCCCGGCGCCCGCGGGCGGGGGCAACCAGTGCACCAACGATCTGGCCTGGTCGGCTACACCTGTGGTCAGGGAGGACGCGGACGACACCGTCTCGCGGCGCATGCCGGCCCGCGTGGACCTGGCCCGAACCTCGTTCGTCTCGGATACAATGACCATCAGCCCGATGGGCAACAACAACGCCGGGGGCGCCTGCCTGCGGACGCCCAGCGGTCAAGAACGCTGGATCCGCGCCGAAGTGATGGGGCGGGCCGAGATACTGGACGCCTGCCCGTAGGCGTCCGCCCTGCGTTGAGCAGGGTTTTGGCCGCGGAGGCCGAACTGAAAGTAAGATAGGTCACGCGTGGGACCCGGCGCCGGTCCGGCCGGTCACGCAGCGCGAGGAGGGTGGGCGAGACGCCGATGGGCTTCCTTTCTTCGACCCCGCAGACGCACGTGGGCATTGACATCGGCAGCGACGCGCTCAAGGTCGTTGAGCTCGCCGGTTCCTACCGCACGGGATTCCGCCTGATACGGATCGGCTCCGCGCCCGGCCCGCCGGCCGCCATGCACGACGGTGTGCCGGTGGCTCCAGAGGAACTGGGCAGCCACCTCAGGGCGCTGCTGGACCGCACCGGGATCAAGACGGACAGGGTGATCATGGCGGTGGGCGGGCAGGCCGTCACGGTCCGCGAGGTACGCGTGCCGCCCATGACCAAGGCAGAGCTGGGCGCGGCGGTCCGCTACGAGGCCGAGCGCTACCTCCCGTACAACATCAAGGAAGTCTACATGGACTACCAGGTGCTGGGAGAGGCCACCGAGGACGGCCGCAAGATGCTGGACGTGATCGTGGTGGCGGCCCGGCAGGACGTCGTGGACAAGATCGTCGCCGTGGCCGACGCGGCCAGGTTGCAGATCCGCGTCCTCGACGTTGAGTCGTTTGCCCTCCTGCGGTCCGCCGTGGGACCCTCGGCGGCCGAGACGCAGACCATTGCCATCGTGGACTTCGGCTCCGAGGCCTCCGACATCTTGATAACCGAAGGGCCGCGCCTGCGGTTCACCCGGAACATCCCGATCGGCGGAGCGGTCTTGCTCAATGCCGTCCGGGAGGCGATGGACGTGGACGAGGCGACCGCGCGGAGCCTGGTGGAGGAGAAGGGAGAGGTCCTGGAGGAGGGCGCGGCCGTTGACCACACGGCGGAGCGCCTCTACGACGTGGTCGCGCCCCACATCGGCGACCTGGTCACCGAGATCCGGCGCTCGCTGGACTACTACCAGACCCGATCCCGTTCGGTTGTGGTAAACCAGATCCTGCTGGCCGGCGGGCTGGCCCGGCTCCGGAACCTCGATCGCACGATCGCATCGGAACTCGGCCTGGCCACCTCGGTGGTTTCGCCGTTCGCGCACCTCAAGGTGAACCCCGAGACGCACCCGGCCGATCGGCTCGCCGCCGTCGGGCCCACAATGGCCGTCGCCGTAGGACTCGCCATGCGGGGAGGTGATGTCAGTTGATCCGCATCAACCTGCTGCCGCGCGTACCCCGTCGCCGACTGCCAGGACGGCGGTTTCTCGAGATCGGTCTGCCCGTGGCAGTGGCCGTGGTGCTGGTCGTGGCCGCGGTCTGGATGAACCAGCGCAACGCCGGGGTGGCGGCGGATGTGGCCTCGGCCAACAGGGAGATCGCCGAGCTCCAGCCGCAGGTGGATCACGTGCTCGAGCTCGACCGGCGGATCAAGGCGATGCGCGAGAAGGAAGCGGTCATAGTGGACCTGCTGAAGCAGCAGCTCCCGGCCGCCTCAATCCTGAACGAGTTTCGGCTCCTGATTCCCAAGGATGCCTGGGTGACCTCGCTGAGCGTGCCCGAGCCCTCCTCTCTCAACATCGAAGGGATGGCCATGACCTACTACGCCGTGGCGCAGTTGATGGACAACCTGGGCACCGGGCGGCTCTTCCGCGAGGTGGACCTTACGGTTGTTCAGCTCGAGCGAATTGGGACCAGGGATGTCGTGCGGTTCCAGGTGACCGCACGCATTGACCGGCCCCAGGCAACCGGAGGTGACCGCCCGTGAGAGGTCTGAGCCCGCGCGAGCGGATGATGCTGGTCCTCGTCCTGGTGGCCGCCATGGTCACGGTCTTCTACCTGTTTGTCTACACTCCGGCGGCGGCGCGCCATGCCAGCCTGCTCAAAGAGAGGGATGCCCGCCGCACCGAGGTAGAGCGGCTGAAGACCCTGGTCCAGACCCGCGAGGCCAAGGAGCGCGAGTACAACGCCCTGGCCGAGCGCATCCGTCTGATCGAGGCCAAGCTGCCGCCCGAGCGCGAGATTCCGCGCCTGATCCGCCAGCTCCAGGGCGTGGCGTCTGAACTGGGAATCAAGCTAGCTCTCCTGCGACCTGGGGCGACCCAGGCCGGACCGGCCGGTGAACCCGCGGGCGCCGCACCCGCGCCCGGGAAGAAGCCTGCCGCCCCGGCGGCACCGCCTCGCTACCAGCTCTTCCGGCTGGACCTGGCGTTTGACGGCACCTACGCCGACCTGATGGCCTACCTGGGCCGGCTGGAGGACTTCCCCAGGTTCATAGTGATGACGCAGGTAGCCCTCAGCCCTGGGGAGCTGCCTCGGCTCAAAGTTACCCTGGCGGCCAACACGTTCATCCTCCGCCGGGAGGTCGGAGCACAGCCGTAGGAGCCGCGCCGTTGGAGGCTTCCACGGTGGCGCGGCACCTGTCCAGCCTGCTCGACAGCGAGCAGGACCGCATTGCCGTCGCATGGGCCTCGGCGCTCTCCCGCATGCGTCCGTCGGCCTACGTCTGCCGGCCCCTGGAGGAGTTGCGCCGGTTGGGCCGTGCCTACCTGGCCGAGCTGGTCGCCTATCTTGACTCAGATGATCCCGTCCGGCTGCGCGAGTTCGTGCACCGGGAGGCCGCCTTGCGCTTCAGCATGGGCTTCGGCGCCGCGGAGGTGGTCCAGGGGTTTGTGGTCTTTCGCGAGATCACCCGGGAGCTGTGCGAGCAGCTCGTGGCCGGCGGTGAGGACCGGCTCGTTCTATTCCGGAGTCTGACCGAGGCCACCGATTTCACGGTCGTGGAGTTCGTCACGTTCTTCAACCACCTGTCCGAGGAGCGGACCGCGGCCCAGCAGAAGGAGATGCAGAACCTGCAACGAGCGCTCGTGGACGAGGCGGTGCAGGACGAGGTGACCGACTTCTTCACCGGCCGGTACTTTGACGAGCACCTGGCAGTAGAGGTGAAGAGGGCGGCCAGGTATCACAGGGCGTTCTCACTGGTCGTGCTGGACATTGACGACTTCGCCGGGCTGCGCGATCGCTACGGCGCCGTGGGAGCCGACGCGACGCTGAGATCGGCCGCTGACGCGCTTCGGGCGCTGACCCGCGACGTGGACATCAAGGCGCGAACGGATGAGGCCGAGTTCAGCATAGCGATGCCGGAGACGCCGCTGGAGCCGGCCACCGCGGTGGCCGAGCGCCTTCGGCTGGCGGTGGGCAAGCTACCCGTGCCACAGGATGCCCCGGTGGCCGACTGGCGGTCGCTGAGCGCGTCGGTCGGCGTAGGCAGTCACCCGGAGCACGGCAGCACCGCCCGAGAACTGCTACTGTCCGTGCGGCAGGCCCGCGACCGGGCCCGGATGCTCGGGGGCGACGTTACACTGCGTGCCGAGAGTCCGGCACAGCAAGGGGCCAGGGTGCACTGACTCGGGTCCTAGAGCCGCGTCCGGAGCTGCTCCTGGAGCATCCGGGAGGCCTCGTTCTGGGTCAGCCACGTCCCGGTCTGATGGTACACAACGTATCGGAGGAAGCCTGCCACGGACATGTATTGGGTCTCGGGAGAGAACGGCTTGAGGTTCTCAACGCGCGGCAGAGAGGCGAGGGCCATGTCTATCTGCGCGGGCGGGGCGGCCAGGGCCGGGGCCGCGGCCGGTTGGGCGGCGGCGGTGCGCGGCGGGTACACTATGATGACCGAAACCACCACGCCGTCCAGGCCAAAGGCGATGCCGTGCTGGTCGTAGGCGATCCCCAGCAGGCCTTCCACCACGGCGTCCGTGAACTGCTGTCCATAGACTCGCCGCACCTCGGCCACATTGGATCCCAGAGCGATGCCTTCGGCGGTGCGCAACAGGCTGTTGGTAGTGGAGATCGCGCGGACCGCGCCGTCCGCGGAGTACATGTTGAGCCCGTAGCGCGGGAACGTATAGAGAGCGCCATCGCGGAGGGTCCGCATCTCGGCCGGCTGGCCAAGGCGGCCGAGGGTCGCCGACACGGTGCGTCCCAGCGCCACACCGGCGATGCTCTGCCCTGGCACGATGAGCACCGGCGGCGGCGTCGCCGGCTGCTGCGCAACGACCGGCAGGGCCAGTCCGAGGATGACAGCGGTCACGATCATCCACGCTCGACGAGCCATCGCGTGTGCCCCCCATCCCGAGGCCGCAGCGCCGTCAGGGCGCGGCAGCGGTTTTCCCAATCATTCTCCCATTCGGCGCTGCGTCACGGATTCCTGCCCGGCTGCCTCCCGCGCCCCATGGGCGGCGGAGCGCGCGCGTGAGTGCCGGCGGTCTCGGCGCCGGAGGCGTGGGCGGCGTCGAGATCACCGTGGTGGCCGCCTTTGGGGCCATTCTCGGGAGCTTCGCCAACGTGTTGATCCACAGGATGCCTCGGGATGTCTCAATCGTCTACCCGGGGTCGCGGTGTCCCCACTGCCAGGCACCGATCCGTGCAAAGGACAACGTGCCGGTCCTCAGTTACCTGCTGCTGCGCGGCCGCTGCCGGTCCTGCGGTGGCAGGATCTCCGCGCGGTACCCTCTCGTCGAACTCCTCATGGCCATCCTGACGGTGGCGGTTTGGAGCGCCTTCACCGGCCCTCTACCACGGCTGGCAGGCCTGGGGTTCGCGTTCCTGATGGTAGTGATCACGTTCATTGACCTGGACCATCAACTCATTCTCAACCGCATTACCTATCCGGGCATAGCCGCGGGCCTGCTGCTCTCGGCCGCCCAAGACAGGGCGGTGCCCGCGCTACTGGCTGCCTCCGGCGCTGGTGCGCTCATAGCCGCGATCGTCGTCCTGAGCCGGGGCGGGATGGGAGGCGGCGACATCAAGCTGGCAGCACTCATCGGCGCGTTCCTCGGATGGCCGGGCGTGGCGGTTGCCCTCTTCACGGGTTTCATGGCCGGGGGGGTAGTGGGTATCGGGCTGCTAGCGCTGCGCCTGCGGGGGCGCAAGGATGCCATACCGTTCGGGCCGTGGCTTGCGGTCGGGGCGCTGGTAGCCCTGTTCTGGGGGGATGCGATTGCGGCCTGGTACTGGCCGTAGGCCGCCGGAGTGGAGCCCGGCGGAGGTCGTGCAGGAGCCATGGCGGAGGATTGCAGGAATTCCTCAGGTCTATCGAGCAAGAGTTTAGGGCACTCTGTTGAAGAATGGGTTGTTTGAGGGCGAGGGGAGCCTGCCGGGGCTCTGGGGTACACTCTCAGACTCAGACATAGCATGGAGGGCCTCATGCGCAGGGTGATTGAGTACCTTCGCGCGCATCCAGTAATCGCGGTCGCGCTCGCGGTAGGTGTTGTGGGCGGCCTCGTCCTGGCTCTGACCGCGCCTCCGCCTCCGCCGACGACAACCGAGGTCATGCCCGCGGCGCCTGTTGCCGTGGCAACCCCGGCCCCGCCTCAGGTTGCGCAGCCGGTACCGACGCCTACACCGGCCCCAGTGCCTACGCCATCGCCGCGCGTGGTGGCCGGGCCCGTGGACGCCGGTCGGCCGGATCCATTTGCACCTCTGGTGCGCGCGGAAACGGGCGCGGGGGTGGAGAGGCCTGGCCCTGTGCCCCCTCCGGCACCGCTACCGCCTCCCCTGTTTCCAGGCCAGACGCCGCTGCAGCCCGGAGCCACGCCGACCCCGGCACCGCCGCCCAAGGAGGCCAGCACCGCAGAGCTCGTGGGCATACTCGGCGACGGCGCGGGCACGGCCATCATCAAGGTCGGCGACAAGACCTACATAGTGTCCAGGGGCGATGTTATCCTGGACAAGATCCGGGTCACGGCAGTTGATATCGCCAAGCGGTTGGTCATCCTTGAGCAGGACGGGGAGCGCTTTGAACTCAAGATGGGAGGAGTGAGCCACAGGCATGTCGCCGCGACAGCACCGTCGAGCATCTCCTAGGATCCTTACGGGGCTTGCCATCGTCCTGGCGCTCGCACTTGTTCCATCCGTGCCCGCGGCGCCACAGGCACCTCCCGTGCGCATCACTCAGGTGACGGCCAAGGTGTTCGGCGACACGGTGCAGCTTGCCGTCGTGGGCACCGGCGCGCTGACCTACCGGACGCTGCAACTCTCCTCGCCGCCCCGGCTGGTGATTGATCTGCCGGGCGCAGTGCTCGACAAGGCCGTGCCGCCGATTCTCGACGTTGACCGCGGCGCGGTCGCGCGCGTTCGGACCGGCCAGTTTCAGGAGCGGCCGCCCGTGACCCGTATCGCCGTGGATCTGACCGCCGCCGTGTCCTTTTCGCTGGCAACCAGCAGCCCTGGCGTGCTGGTAGCGAAGTTCTCCGGAGCCCGTGCCGTTGCTTCAGCGGCAGCCCCCGGCGTGCTGCGACCGGCAGCTCCGGCGGCAGCACCAGCGCCGGTGGCGCAGGCGCCTCCTCCGCCACCACCACCTGTTGTGCCAGCACCGGCACCCGCTGCGCCGCCCGCGGTTCCGGGCGCGCCCGTGGCAGCGCCAGGGCGGATTACGCTCGAGTTCCGCAACACCGAGCTGGCCGACGTGCTGACCGCGCTTGCAAAAGTGTGCGACACCAACATCGTGACCGATGCCTCGGTGAAGGGGCAGGTAACCGTCCGCCTCGTTGACCTGACCTGCGAGGAGTCCCTGCGCTTCATCCTGGAAGCCAACAACCTGGGCTTCCGCCGGATCGGCCGGAACCTGATAATCATGGCCGCGGAGAAGCTCGCGCCGCCGCCTGAAGCACCCGAGGTAATCACCTACCCTGTAGGGTTCGGGACGGCCGAGGATGTGGCCAAGGCCGTGGGCGCAGCCATCAAGGGGATCCTGGTTACTTTCGACGCCCGCTCCAACGCGGTGATCGTGGTCGGCACGGTGGCCCAGCACGAGGAGGTCCGCAAGGTCCTCGCCGGCCTCGACATTCAGCTGTCGCAGGTAATGATCGAAACGCGGGTCGTGGATGTCAGCACCTCCGATCTGCGCAACCTGGGGCTCGACTGGGGGTTGACCGGCGTACCGATAGTCCGGATCCAGGGTACTTTCCCCAATCAGATCGTCCTGGGCGTCGGCACCTTCACGATCAACGCGGCACTGGACGCGCTAGTGACCGAGCGCAAGGCGCGCGTGATAACCGCTCCGCGCATCATGGTGGTGGACGGCAACGAGGCCCAGGTCAACCTGGGCGAGGAAGTGCCCATTCCCTCGATTGACGCCAGCGGACGGCTGACCTTCACGTTCAAGCCGATAGGGGTGATCCTCAGGATCGTGCCCAAGGTCAACCGGGACGGTCTGGTGACCACCAAGGTCGAGCCCGAGGTATCCTCGGTGACAGAGTTCCTCCAGACGGCATCGGGTCCGGTTCCGCGACTGGCCACGAGGAAGGCCACGACCACCGTGACGGTACGGAGCGGGGACTCCATCATCCTGGCCGGACTGATCAGCGCAGAGGAGCGCAAGCGTGTGCTGAAGGTGCCCCTGCTCGGGGATATCCCGGTGCTGGGCGCGCTCTTCCGCGCGACGCTCACGGACCGGCGCGAGACCGAGGTCATCTTCGTGGTGACCCCGCAGATCATCCCGCCCCAGGGAGCGCCGGCCCCGGCGGTTACGCCGCGGCCCTAGCGTGACATGACGATGCGCCTGATCGCGACGGTCTTCGCAGTCATAGCGCTGCTTGTGGCAGGTGCTCCGGCCCAGGCGCAGCCGCTGCCGCCACTCGACACCTCCCGGCTGTACGCGAACGAAGCGGCGTTCTCGCGGGCGATCCAGCCATATCAGCAGGCGATCGCGGCCAACCCCCGCAACGCCCGGGCGCACTACTGGCTGGGGTTCGCCTACCTGTATGGCTACCGATTGTCGCAGATGGGCACCGCCCCGTTTGCCTCGGGGTATCTGGCCAAGGCGGTCCCGCCGCTGCAGGAGGCGATCAAGCTCGACCCCAACATGCTGGCGGCCCTTCTGGCGCTGCAGGACGCCTACTTGATGATGGGAGAGCTGGAGAAGGCCGACGACGTAACGCAGCGGTTGCTCAAGCAGACCCGGCCGGGGTGGTTTGGAGCGGCGCCCAAGCCGTAGGGAAGCCAGGCGTGGCGCAGTGCATCTGGACGGGATTCGGTCAGGAGGCGGTGATCACATCGTGAATGCGGTTTCTCTACGTGCTGCGCTTGTTGTCCTCCTTGTCGGCTTCGTGACTGGGTGTGGGTTGACGCTCGGAGGCGCCCCAATACTCTCGTCACCGGAGAACGGATCCACGATTGGATGCGCGGCATCCGGGACCTCGTACCCGTTCGCATGGGGAGCGGTGCCCAACGCCAACACGTATACCCTGGAAGTCCAGCAGAATACGCCGCCGTACACACTTGTGGCGAGCGTACAGGTTGCGGCTCCAGCGACCACCGCCAGCGTCCCAGATACGGCGCTTACGTGCGGCACCACCTACCGGTGGAGGGTCTGCGTGGTGTTCAAGGACGGGAATCCCACGCCCACGTGTAGCGGATACTGGACGTTCACGATCGCGCCGGCGCCATAGCACAGCCGGGCACGCGGGTTGGACAAGACGCGAAGGGCGGGCCAGGCGGCCCGCCCTTCGCCTGTGCTGCCGCGCGGTGATTGAAAGGGTCTCCCACCTGCGGTATGCTACGGCTTGTGTCGTCCGCTCCTGATGATCTCCACAGCGAACGTCTGAAGCGCCTGCGGGCCCGGCTCGAGTCCGCCGGCCTTGACGCGGCCGTCCTGACCAGGTCCCAGAGCGTGACCTACGTCTCGGGGTTTACCGGGTCCGCCGGCATGGCCGTCGTCTCCATGGCCGAGGCGCACCTGGTGGTGGACTTCCGGTATTACGATCAGGCCGCGGCTCAGGCGCCCGGGTTTGCCATTGAGCGGGCGCCCGGCCCGCTGTTGGATGCGGCGGCCGGGGTGCTGGGGCGGCTGGGCGCGCGTCGGGCCGGCGTTGAGGAGGAGCACCTGCCGGTCGGCTCGTTCCGGCGCCTGCAGGCGGCAGCAGATTCCATTGAGATAGTACCGGTCGAGGGGCTGGACCGGATACGCTGGCAGAAGTCGCCCGAGGAGATCGAGGCGATCCGCCAGGCGTCGCAGCTAGCAGAGGCGGCGTTCTATGAAGTGCTGCCCATGATCCGGCCCGGCGTCACCGAACACGAGGTAGCGGTTGAGCTGGAGCATCGGCTGCGCATCCGGGGCTCACAGCGGCTGCCGTTCGACCTGATTGTCGCGTCGGGGCCGCGGTCTGCGCTGCCGCACGGCGTTGCCTCGGAACGGGTCATCGGGCGCGGCGAGTTCGTGACCGTGGACTTTGGTGCCGTGGTAGACGGCTATCATTCGGACTGCACCCGCACTGTGGTGACCGGGCCGGTCTCTGACCGGCACCGCGAGATCTACGCCATCGTGCTGGCCGCGCAAAGGGCCGCGCTGGCCGGGCTGCGCCCCGGGCTCACGGGGCGCGAGGCCGACGCGCTGGGCCGATCGGTCATCGCGGCTGCGGGCTACGGCGATGCGTTCGGGCACGGCCTGGGCCACGGCGTCGGGCTGGCCGTGCACGAGGGACCCACGCTCTCGCCGCGCGAGGCGGCCGTGCTGGCGCCAGGCGCGGTGGTGACCGTGGAGCCCGGGATCTACCTGCCCGGTTGGGGCGGGGTACGCATAGAGGATCTGGTGGTGCTGACCGACGGTGGGTGCGAGAACCTCACCCGGCTTCCCAAGAACCTGCTTGAGGTGATGGCTTGATCTCGACCAACGACTTCCGTCCGGGCGTGGTCGTAACGCTGGATGGCGACCTGTACGCGATCGTGCAATCCCAACACGTCAAGCGTGGTCGCGGCAGCGCGTACGTGCGCGCCAAGGTGCGGAACCTCAAGACCGGCGCCATAACCGAGCGCACCTTCAACGCCGGCGAGCGCGTACCTCACGCGTTTCTCGAGCGGCGCGAGATGCAGTTCCTCTATCACGAAGAGGAGCAGTACGTCTTCATGGACCAGCAGTCCTACGAGCAGGTGACCCTGGGCAAGGACCTCCTTGGAGACGCTACCCTCTACCTGAAGGACAACACCGTGGTGACCGTGGTCCACTTCGAGGACCGGCCTATCGCCGTAGACCTCCCCAACTCGGTTGACCTGATGGTTGCCGAAACCGCTCCCGGGTTCCGCGGGGACACAGCGACCGGCGGATCCAAGCCGGCACGCGTGGAGACCGGGGCGATGATCCAAGTGCCGTTCTTCGTGGAGGTAGGGGACGTCGTGCGCGTGGACACGCGCACAGGGGAGTACATCGAGCGCGCGAGATAGTACCGGCGGGTTCCCCTCTGCTCCATCGGCTGATAGAATACTGTCGTGGCAGACCACCCACGGACGCAAGCCGTGCCGCAGCCCACCTACCGGTCATCCGGCCGGGGCCGCGGCCAACGGCCCCCGGCGGGTGGTCGCTTCTCATGAAGACGAGGCGGCGGTCCCGCGAAATAGCACTCCAGGTGCTGTTTCAGCATGATGTCGGCCGCCTGCCGGTGGATGAGGCGCTGGCGGTCGCACGCGGCAGCAGCACCGGGGCCGAGTGGCCCCAGGTGGAGGCGCTGTGCACGGGCACGGCCCGGCACATCGAGGAGATCGATCAGACGATCGAGCGCCACCTCTCAGACTGGACGCTGGACCGGCTGGCCAGCGCGGACCGCGTAATCCTCCGGATGGCGCTCTACGAGATCCGTTACCTGGGGACCCCTCCTGGTGTGGCCATCAGCGAGGCCGTGGAACTTGCCAAGCGGTACGGCACCGGCTCCTCCGGCAGGTTCGTCAACGGCGTGCTCGGCGCGATAGTACGCGAGGAAAGCCGTGCCGGGTGATCCTCGGGAATTGACAGATAGAGCGGCGGCCTTCCAGGCGATCCGGGGGCCGCGCATAGAGGAGGCGCTAGAGGCGGCAATGCCTCCAGCCAGCGTTCTCCCAGGCCCCCTGCACGAGGCGATGCGGTACAGTCTCTTCGCCGGGGGAAAGCGCATCCGGCCGCTGCTGGTACTGGCCTCTGCCGAGGCCGCGGGCGGGGATCCTGAGTCGGTCCTGCCCCTGGCGTGCGCCGTGGAGCTCATACACACCTACTCTCTCATTCACGACGACCTGCCATCCATGGACGACTCAACACTACGCCGCGGAAGGCCGACCTGTCATGTTGCATTCGGCGAGGCGATTGCGGTCCTGACGGGCGACGCGCTCCATGCGCTGGCCTTTGAGCTGGTCGCGAGACCCGCCGGGCTTTCCGGAGCCGCGGCCACGCTACGCGCCATCCAGGAGGTCGCGGCCGCCATAGGTACTCAGGGGATGGTGGGTGGGCAGGTGTTGGACCTGCTGGCAGAGGGCCGGCCGTCGCTGGGGCGGTTTGGGGCGTGGCCGGTGGACCGCCAGCAGGGAGTTTACCTGGTTCACCGGTGGAAGACCACGGCGCTGATACGCGCCTGCGTGCGCTCGGGCGCTATCCTGGCAGGGGCTACAGAGCGGCAGCTCTCCGACCTTACCGCGTGCGGCGAGCACCTGGGATTGGCTTTCCAGATTGTTGACGACATCCTGGACGAGACGGGCGACAGCAAGGTGCTGGGCAAGGATACCCACCGTGACGCTGCCGGCGACAAGCTCACCTTCCCGTCTGTCTTTGGCCTCGAGCGGTCGCGTGCCATCGCCCACGAGGAGACCGGTTTGGCGATAGAGGCCCTGGCCGGATGGGGGGCCTCGGCGGACGTGCTGCGAGGCCTGGCACACGCGTTGCTGGTCCGGGAGGGGTAGCGTGGGCACGGCGAGGATGCGGCTGGATCTGCTTGTGGCCTCGCGGGGGCTGGCCCCCAGCCGGCACCAGGCCGAGGCCGCCATCCGCGCCGGGGAGATCTTCGTGGAGGGGCGGCGACTCGACAAGCCCGGAACCCGGGTGGCAGAGGATGCCGAGGTGGAACGCCGGTCGCGGACGCCGGAGTTCGTGAGCCGCGGGGGCATCAAGCTGGCCGCGGCCCTGGACGCGTTTGGAATTGATCCGGCGGGCCTGGTGGTACTGGACGTGGGCGCGTCTACCGGCGGGTTCACCGACTGCGTCCTGCAGCGCGGGGCCGCGCGCGTCCATGCGGTGGATGTGGGCCGGGGGCAGCTTCACTGGCGGCTCCGGCAGGACGCCCGTGTGGCAGTCCTGGAGGGCCGCCACGCCGCGCGGCTGGAGCCGGGGGATCTGCCCGAGATGGCCGACATGGCCACCGTGGACTGCTCATTCATCTCGGCGCTGAAGGTGTTGCCGGCGGTATCGCGACTGGTGCGGCCCGGAGGGCGGATTCTGGTGCTGGTGAAGCCGCAGTTCGAGGCCGGGCCGCGCGCGGCGCCGGGCGGCGTGGTGCGCGATCCCTCTGTGCACGGGGCGGTCCTGCGCCGGTTCGCAAGCGGTGCCCGAGATCTGGGGCTTGCCGTGGAAGGCATGGTCGCATCGCCGATTCTCGGTCCGCAGGGCAACCGCGAGTTCTTCGTGGCGCTCCGCAACGATGGCCAGGGGAGCGCCGATAATCTTGAACAGGAGATCCTCGGCGCGGTCCGCAGCCCGGTAGGGGGAGGGGCCTGATGCGAATCGGAATCCTGGTCAATCGAGACCGATTTGGCGGTCATCCGAAGGCGGCTGCCCTGCTGCA